>NZ_JBNGOX010000007.1:0-172505 GCF_050589785.1 Carboxylicivirga caseinilyticus
TCCCTTTTAGGGGAGGTTTGGTGGGGTATAATGAAAGTAAAGTTACAATTTGAAAGATTCCTTATTTGCAGAATCACTTTTTGGACACCCTCCTTAATTATTCAACTATTATAAACAGACTATAAGCACCTACTTACTTTGTAGATACCAATTATTTTCATCCATCAATTTTGCTCTGATAGCTTCTTTATTATCATATTTCTCAGCTACCTTATCAGCCAGATAAGCATTATCTCCTCTGCGTTTTGCTACACGCATTAAATCGTGGAAACGATTACCTTCAAATGCTGTTTCAAGTGCAAATTCTTCAATAATCTTATCTTCTACATAGTCCATTGAATCCTGCATTGTTTCTAGTTCAGGAATTGCAAAGGTTGTACTTGTTTCAATATTTCCACAACCGCGACCATGTATACCAATATTATATTGAGCTGAATATGTATTCTGATCCTCATCTATAAATGTTCCAATCCATTTAGATGCAGAAAAGTTGGTATATGGATAAAAAGTATATGAGGTCTCATCATACGATATATATTTTTCATCCCTTGGAATTAAAATGTCATTAGCCATTGTAAGTGGGCCTAAACCATTCTTTAATACAGCAAAAGCCATATTTGGTTTTTCCAGACGATTCAATGCCTCTGCGAATTTAAGGTACAAATGAGCAGAACGATATAGCACCAATGAACGGTATGATGTTCCATTCATAAAGGCAAATTTCATAATTCGACCTTTTTCGATGTTAAAAAGAGAACTGTTTTCATATAATTCGGCAGGCACATAAGAACCAAATGCTCTGATTCCACCTCTTAAATCACCTTCGATTGTAACAGTAGCTGTCTGATAATAGGTTTGTGTTTCCCAATTATTAATAGCAACATCCGAAGGTGCCAGTTGATTCATATAATAACTATTTAATGAATCCAATGGTGATCCATCCTCTTTATATTCTACAGTAGCAATTAATTTTGTAATTGTATTATATGAATTGCCATACAAGTTAATGTCCCAGTTCCAAGGGGAATACGTATCTTCATCAATGATCCCTTCATCTTCGCCATCGTATTTATTAACATACCTTGGATGTATATAATACAATTCATCATCGATTAAATCATAGTACTCACGAGCAGCATTTTCATACTGACCAGTCCATAAATATAAATCACCCAAAAGCATACGCACGTCAAAATACATATACGATGAGAATGCATCAGGTTTTTCTATTGATTTCCATGGAGCAAGATCATCAATTAACACAGGAGCTAACTCATCGAAGGTATAAACTTTAAATCCGCTATTTGCATCAGTTACATCCAGAATCGGTTCTTCAAAGTATTTTGCTTCACCATAGTTAAGAGCCAGTTGCATATATGTCCATGCTCTAATTGACTTAGCTGCAACATAATCACGATAATTCACTTTCTCTCCCTGAATAACAATTGCAGTATCTACGTTTGCTATTAGATAATTACAAAGATTTATTACAGAGTAATAAGCTCTTGAATCATTAAATTTATTATCCGAGCTAATATCGAAATTATAAATCTCTCTTAATTCCTCATCCGAAAAAGATGTTGTTTCCATCAAATCACCTCGCAACTCCCCTAACAGGACATATTGTTGCGATAGCAATTCCAATTCATTTAATATACCATTAATTGAATAGAAGTCCTTATCAGGAGATGACAGATCGACCTCAGACGGTAGTAATATCTGATCAGAGTCAGTACCTAATAATCCTTCACAGCTAACCAAAGTGACACTCAGTATAATTAATCCGATCGCTATGCTATATATTTTTTTCATACCTTTTATCTTTTTACATGTATGTAGCATGTTCCAATATTCTTTTCTGTTATAGATCTATTTTAACACCCATAAAGTAACTTCTTGTGAATGGTAATAAACCTGTATCAATACCTTGATATAATACCATATTAGAACTTGAAAACTCTGGATCCGATCCAAGATAGTTAGTCCAGGTGTATAGGTTATTAGCCGCAACCCAAACATTTAATCCAGCTATCACATTGGTTTTTAATGGCACTTTATAGTTTACAGTTAACGTTTTAAACCGCAGGAATGAACCATCCTCAATCCATCTGTCAGAGAAACGGGCATTACCCATTGGGTCACCATAGGTTGCTTTCGGTATTTCTGTTTGCTGTCCTTCGAAGAACCAACGGTTGGTCATTGCAGTTGATTGATTCATAAAATCACTTCCTGATTCAAGCAATGCCCTTTGATAGTTATAGACATCGTTTCCATAAGAAAAGGTAAATAATGCATTAACACTTAACCCCTTAAATGAAATATTTGTAAAAAATGAACCATACAAGTCAGGATTTGGGTCACCAATAATCTGTCTGTCTTTTTCAGTTATATAATGATTTCCATCTACATCATCGAAATACATATCTCCGGCACCAAAACTATGCTCAACACCATAACTATCTACAACTTTTAAATTAGCTGCAGTGGCTTCTGCCTCTGTTGAGAAAACACCTTTTGTTTTATATCCATAGAATACACCTGCTGCATTACCCACTGATGTAAGTATATCAGCACCATAAACTTCAGTCTCCATGTCTGTATTACCAGGTAATGCCTCAATTTTATTGGTATAATGACCAATTGATGCTCCTGTTTCCCATTTTAGATTCTTAAGATTCAATAATTTTACATTTGTTGAAACTTCGAAACCTAAATTTGATAACTCTCCATCGTTACTCCAATACATACCTGAACCTGCTATTTCAGGAAGTTCTTTCAGCATCAAAAGGTTTGTTGTATAACTCCTGTAAAAATCAGCATTTAAAGCCCATTTATCATTGAACCATATTGATTCAATTCCAACATTTGCTTTAGCTGTTGTTTCCCATTGTAATTCTTTATTACCAATATTACCAAAGATTAAACCATTGGCTCTGTTGTAATAGCGTACCGAAGTAAAATAGGATTGATTTGCATATGGATCCAGATTATCATTACCTGTAAAACCAAATCCTGCGCGTAATTTTAATTGATCCACAAAATCTACATTGCTCATAAATGTTTCTGATGAAATCAACCATGATGCTTCAACAGACGGAAATACAGCAAAACTATAGTCTCCTACTTGAAATCCCTCCTGGGTTTCTGAACCAAATACACTAGAACCATCAATCGCTACTGATGCAGCTGCAAAATACCTGTTATCATAGCTATAACCAATTCTGGCGTAACCTGATAGATATTTAATCTCATCGTTGATACCTTTTGTAATCTTATTGGTCAAACCTGCTGATAAATCACGGTCCTGATCTGTTCCGGTATTATGTCCTTCTCCAAAATCAGATTCGTAATAATTATATAGATATCTGAATCCAGCTAATACATTTACACGGTTTACTCCTTTTTTAAGATAATAATTAAGATAGGAGTCACTATAAATGGCAGTGTTACGCATCTGTTGGTTTCGGAACATATTCTCAGACCAACCCACATTATCAATGTAAATATCAGCTACACCCACAATAGGTCTGTAATAAGTTTCTTTTACCTTATTAAGACTGTAATCAAAAAGACTTGTAATTGATAGATTATCAAGTATTCTGAATGTTGGTTTAATTCCCATATTAAAGCGATACTGCTTACTTGTATTTAAGGCATTATCGATTACTGCAGTTGGGTTACTAATTCCAAATATATCGCTATCAGCAGGATCAGTCGTTAAGGTTCCTGAGGATGTATATAAAAACGGTGATAGATATGGTGATTTGATAAGTGCATTAAATGTAGGTGAAGTATAAAACTCGGTACCATCATCCATTAACGTTCTGTCAGTATTTGTATAACCAACATTAACTGCCAAATCAATTTGATCTGTCAAAGCTATATCAGCATTAAATCTGGATTGTAAACGATTCAAAGCTGTTGTATTAACAACTCCTTCATTACCGGTATATCCAACTGATAAGTTATATAATGCTTTTTCATCACCACCATTAACACTAATGTTACTGCTATGAAACATTCCTTGCTGATATACCTGATCGGCCCAGTTAGTATTATTATGATAGTCAAGATATGAGGATTTATCAGTATCCAGATTAAGGAAAGGTAAATCTTCAACTTCCATACCAAATCTATCTGCAACCTGTTGCTTACTCATTGAACTTAATACATCAGATGCATAGGTTGTAAACTGATCAACATTCATAGTTGGCAAAGAACTTGGTTTCTCGATGATACCAAACATTGAATTTACTTCAATCTTGGTTGCCATACCTGCTCCTCTTTTGGTTCTAATGATGATTACACCATTACTACCTTTACTACCATATATAGATGTTCCATCTTTTACAACACTTACGCTCTCAATATCATTCAGGTCGATATTCATTAAACTATTCCCAAAGTAACCTGAATGCAATGACTCTGCATCGTATTGATTATTCCAAATAACCCCATCAACCACAAATAAAGGTTGTGAATTGGCGTTAACAGAATTGTATCCTCTAATAAACATTGAAGACCCTATACCGGTAAGACCAGAACGACCAATACTTCTAACATCACCACCTAAATTACTTTGAATAAGTTCGTCAACTGAAACATAATTAGACGGATAAAATTCGTCTAACTCAGCCACTGAATTAGTTATATGTGAAGCTCTTTGATTACCTAATAATGTCTCCTTATCCTTGTATAAAGAATTAAATACATCAGAATACAGAACTATTTCAAGTTCAGTTTTACCTTTTACGGATATTTCGCGTGTATAGTAATCAAATGCCTTTACAACCAATACCTCAGTATCTTCTGTTATGCCAATTGAAAACTTACCTTCAGCATCAGTAGTTGCTGCTGATTCAAAATTTACAGTACTGATTTGTGCTGCAATTATTGGCTCTTTTGTTTTAGCATCTTTTACAACTCCTTTAATAAAACGTACCTCGTCAATATCCATATCCAAATCGCTCAGATCATCCTGTGCAAGAGCTGGGATAATAAATAAGGTACAAACCAAAGCCAGAACTAAACGAGTAAGAGCCTTATATTTTACTGTTTTAAACGATATCATTTGTTTCATTCTATTCATATTACAGTTTATACCTTACTCTAATACTGGTTCTAATTTGATACAGTCAATTCTCATATTTCTTGTGAGTTTTAAATCTGCATTGGAAGATTCAGCATCGGTTACTTCGTTGATTACTTCTAATTTTACAGGGAATTCCTCAATTGTAACATTCTCATCTTCATCGTAAGAGATGTATGGAACATTTGTATATTCAAAATCGAATTGTGTTACAAGCATTTTGGTTAATCCATCCGCCTTTACAACATTATCTGAAGGAGTTACCCTTAAACGACGTACACGACCTGTTGTTGAATTGATATAAGTAAGGACAAAGGAAACTTCCGTTTTAATTGTATCTGTTGCAACAATTGTTTCAGGTACAAACACACAATATATGTTGTATTTTGCTGATAATATGTTATCCAATGAGAAGGTAACACTTGGTTTTGCATTTGGACTGCTTGGTTCAACGTACAAATATGAGTCTTCTGAAATATCCAATCCAGAATTATAACTTGTACGAATAAACGGGTAGCTATTTGAATTATCTCTGGTTGCAGACGTTTCAGCTTCTAATTGAATTTTATTAAACCAACTCACTGTATCGCTAAATGGCATTAAATCTGTTATATACGCATAACCATTGCTTGCTTCTAACATTTCAGTGTTCGCAAATAATTCAGCTGGATTATAATACTTAGTATCAGTAGTTGAACTTATTGAATCGTAAGTAGAAGGATTTTCTATTTTATTTCTAAATACCATATCCTTCACCAAAGTATATTTGGTCATCTCCTCACTATAATCTTCTCCCCCTAAAACATCAGGAAAATTAAAATAAGGTTTGATTCTGTTGTAAGCTTCAATCCAGGCTGTATTAGTAGGATAAATAGTTGTATAAACACTATCTTCATTTGCTAAATCACCAATTGCATCCAGGATTAAGTTATTATCAATAAAAGTAGAGTCATAGATTCTTCTACCTTGCTCATCAATATCAATAACCGTACTGGCAGCTGGATTAAAAATATGTTGATCATTACCGTAAATATAGCTTTTCAACGAATCAAGACCTTCCAAATCACCAATGTACTCTTTTAAATTATTCAGATATGGAGCATATTGATTTAAAACATGCGTTAAGCCATTATTAACAGGAATATTTTGCTGAAGTAATTCAGCATGTCCAAATGTGAATAAATCCCCTGATTTCTCAAAACCAACGTTCTTACCACTTTGCATTTTAATTAAGCTCTCAACAATACCTGAAGTTCCTACTCGTCCTCTGGCAATATGATTGGTAACAATATGCTTTACCAGTGTTTCATCTGTAAGGTCAACATCAACCAATGCATCATTCACAGGAGCCCAAATAGTGAATGATTGGGAAGTTTGTAATACTTTATCATATCCAACAGATTTAACCATTGAAGTGAAAGTACTAAGGTCACTGTTAGCTTCAAGATACTCCATCATTGAAACATCTGCTCCTTCAAAGGTATCTTCTTCGTAGTGCTTATCCCATTCATCGTTACAGGATACAAATGCAATACCTAATGTTAATACCAGGAGAAAAGCACTTTTATAAATAGTATATTTCATATTCTTTTTAATTTCAATAATGCTTTAAAGTACATCTTCTGATTCTAATACCTCAACAGGAACAAACTCAAGGTAATCAAACATGAATTCACCAGCCTTCGCAGCTTTTGCCCGTAATACATGTGTTGTATCTTTATCAAAAGTATATATCCCAAGTATTCTTCTTAATGCTCGCTCACTGTCTCTGGCAATTGGTCCACCATAACCCCACGCATCTCTGACAAGTTTAAATGAACCAGGTCCTTTCATATAACCCCTGTTACGCATCATTTTGTCATTCTCAAATCCATCAGGGTCACTATAATTGGATCCTGGTTTTTCATAACCAATTTTAGGGTTTGTTGCAGTGATGGTTAGATCCAATGGAATACCACATGGTTTTCCATCCCAGTATAATTGTACCACACCTCTGTTACCAGTAGGCTGCCATCCAAATCGCACTTCATATGTACCTGCAGGTATTGGTAAGGTAGTTACCTCAAAGTCATACATTGTTTCACCTTGCTCTCCACCTAAAAACACTTCGTCTCCCTGGTAATCCAGAAATCTGTCATCAGATGTTAAGTAACCAAAACTTGTTCCCGGTGCAACAGAAACCCTTTCAATGTAACCAGTAGGAAATCTCCAGCTTTCATAAGGATAATCATCACGTGCTTGTCCCACTCTGATATTGTTATTGGCAAACTCAGGGAAGAAACTGGCAGCATCCATTCTTAATCGTTTAGTCGATAACATCTGCTTTACTTCTACCGAGTAAGCAAGTATATTATCAATTTCATGATACACACCATTTAAGGCATCATTATCATAGTTATCAGTCAGTTTTACTTCACTTCCATCAGCAACACGGTTAAAAATATCATATGGATCCAGCACGTTTGTTCTGTCGGTTCTCACCTCCAATAATGTATTTGGACACATTGTTTCGATATATTCATACATATCATATGCCTGAACCGAATGTGTTCCACCATCAACACTATAATTTTCACCTGTCTTATCAAACTTCTCAATAAAGAAAAGTCTTGGAATTTTTTTATCAAGCAAGTGATATGCAATAAATCTGTTTAAACTGTTTTTTCGATCAGTAATATCAGTAATACCAGCGTCTTCAGGAAAAACAGGATCATAAATTTCTTTCGCTTTCGCTTTCATATCTTCTAAATCGAAAATACTGTTCTCAGCCAAAACCTGATCGCTCTCAGCTAAAATGGTAAAACCATATTTACGCTCGAAAGGAACTCTGTTGATAGAACCATTACCTCCAGCTGTATTCTCTCTTACTTCAAGATCACTTGGTAGTACATATGAATCATCTTTTATTAAACCCAATTCACCAGCCAAGCCAGTTGCCACGAGTGCCTCGGAAAACAATTTAAAATTCTCATCTTCCGATATTGCTTCAACAACAGTACTTTCTGTAGGGTTCAAGACCTTATCTAATACATGAACAATACCATTATGCAACTCAATATCTTTAGAGATAATTTTGGATTCTGAATTTACCAGATAATAAAAACCTCCTGAAGTCGTTTCAACTTGCGTTTTAAGATATCTTCCACTCATTGTTAATTTTGATAAGAAACCTATTCCAAAATCTGTAGTAGGAATCTCAAAATTCTGAATGATATGATCATGCGCAATCTTTTTTAAACTATCCATCGGAAATTGTTCAATTGAACTCTTACCTTTTGATTGATAGTAGGTATACATTGCCTCATTATCTGGCAAAAAACACGTATACATCCCATAGGCATTTAATAAGCCTTTAACGGAAGTTGTATCTAATATTTTTGAGAATTCTGAAAATTCATCCGGACGTGTTGTAATATATTCACCAATAGTTTCGCCGGTAAATGTAAAATAGTTATTACCCAGGTTATCATCGTAACAGGAAGATAACGTCAGGATCATAAGACCAAACACACCAGCAAATAACTTATTGCTACGTCTCTTTAAATAAAAACTGATTTTTCTGTAACTATTCATAACTCACTGATTTAATTACCTGTTGAACTACTAGAATTAACCTGGTAAAATGGATTCTGCTCTAATGCCGAGTTCGCTTTTATTTCATCAATATGTATTGGAAGATAAAGTGCATCCATCACTGACATTTTAGCTTCAACATTATCACCTGAACCACCAAACTTTTTAAGAACATAATTAACTAAAGTTGATGGAGAGTCTTCTCTACGTGCTAGTCGCATTAGATCAAACCAACGCTTTCCTTCCCACATTAATTCTCTTTGTCTCTCACGAAGGATTAAATTTCTTAAATCAACTCCTTGATAATTATCTAATTGTAACGAATCCTGGGTAACAGGATTTGATCGTAGGAAAGTTTCATTAACTAAATCAATTACTCCCTGATCATCATTACCAATTTCGTACAAAGCTTCTGCTTTCATCAGAATTACATCCGACAAACGATAAACTACCCAGTTTGACCAATCAATACGATATGAATAACCATATGATGAACCATCAGAAGAAGTTGATTCATATTTTAAACCAACATATTTAAACGGATAAAACGTTTCATCGTCGATTTGTTGAATGTAATCTGTTTTTCTAATATCGTCTTCTCCTTCAATTACTCCGGCAGAAGCTTCATAATTAAAAGGACCACCTTTCTGAGTCATATTGAAAGGATACTTCCAAAAACCCAATTCACGACCATAGTAACCCAAATAATCACGTACTATATTATTGGTAATTCCTGAGCTCACATATTGTAATTCAAATATACTTTCAGTTGAATTACCCAGATAGAAAACATTATCCAGTACATCTTCTCTTTCTTCAAGATAAAGGGTTTTATCAGCCAGAACAGCATCACAATAATTAACGGTTGCCTGATAATCGTTACGCCAAAGAGCAATATCAGCTAATAAAGTGTTGATAAGATTTTTTGTTACACGACCTTTATTATAATCCTCAACATCATATCCATCAGTAATATAGTTTAAGGATTCTTTCAAATCTAAGGTAATGGAATCAAGAACTACTTCTTCTGGTGACTTGGCAATATTATAATCCTGACTATCATCAATACTAGGAGTGCTAATCCATGGTACTTCTTTATAGGTTCTTACCAGGTAGAAATATGACAAAGCACGTATGGTTAACACTTCAGCCCTTGCCATCTGATACTTAGCCTTTGTAAAATTTGGATCCAAATCCAGAACATCAGGAGAAAAATACAGCCAGTTATTACAATAGTTAATGGTTCGATACATTGGAGTCCACGCTACATAACCATTACTGGTTGTAATATCCACATTGATCATACGGAACATATCATCCGGTGTATCGCTACCACTTACTACATTATCACTTCTCAATTCACCCCACACCATCACTCTTGCCAGGTAATCATCTTCCAACATTGAACGGTAACAAGCTGCAAGTACCTGGTTTACCTGTGATTCATTCTGCCAGTAATCTTCCAATACCTGATCACTTTCTGGTCTTACATCAAGCCAATCAGTGCATGATGTAAAACTAACTGATATGATAAAAGCCAGGAGTACTGAATAGAAACTACCCAATTTTGATCCTTTTATATTCTTAGAAATTACTTTTATCATTACTAACCTGTTTTTATTAAAATTTATCAAATTCATCCTACATCACTGATTAAAAGGTTACTGATAATCCTAACATACAATCCTTTGATCTCGGAGTTTGACCTGTATCGGTTGTAACACCTAATCCACCGTATCCAATCTCTGGATCAACTCCTGAATAATTTGTCCATACATAAATATTATTCAGAGTAAGAAAGAATCTTAGACTTTCGATATTATACTTTTTCAGTTTTTCTCTCTTTACTGAATAATTGAAGGATAAATATTTGAAACGTAAGAATGATCCATCTTCAACATAACGGTCACTTCCCAGCCAGTTATATCCATACTGATATAATGCTCTTGGCATTTCAGTCACATCTCCGTCCTTACGCCAGCGCCAGTTAACCGAAGTACTCTGATTGTTATAACTGTACATGTTTTCAGCATACATACGGTTTGCATTCACAACCTTATTTCCATATCGGAAGTTAAAAAAGGCTGACATACCAAATTGTTTGAATGTAATCTGAGTACCGAAACCACCATTTAATTTTGGGTTAGAGTTACCTAAATACACAATATCCAGCTCATCAATATTTCCATCATGGTTAATATCTTCATACATGGCATCACCGCCTCTAAACTGGTACTCGTTACTAAGCCCATAAGCAAAATACATTGGCAATGGATTACCTCTTGAATCTGTAATTACATTACCACTGCCATCGCGCGCTACTGGTGCACTTTCCTGACTTCCTTCAATATAATCGTTGTACTGATATACACCTTTATATCTAAAACCATAGATAGAACCAAAAGCATGTCCTTCCTGTAAACGAGTCATGTACTTCCCATTTTCATAGGTATAATCCGTATTATACTGATTCAAAATATCATCACGGAGCTCAATAATTACATTTCGGTTATTTGCTACGTTAAAATTAAAATCGACTCTAAGATCCTTAGTTTTTATTAGATTATTGGTTTGCAGATTAATTTCATAACCCTGGTTATCCATGGTTCCAACATTCTGAGTTGAAATAGTAGTATAACCCGATGTTGAAGAAACCTGTGTATCATTAAATAGTAGATCCTCTGTTCTTCTCTTATATAAGTTCAAATCAAAAACCAACTTATCATTTAACAAACCAAGATCCATACCCATATTCCATTGAGTAGTTGTTTCCCATTTCAAGTCAGACAATCTCATGTTAACAGGTCTTGTTGCAGGTAATCCCATATAATTACCATAATCGGAATAAATACTAAAGTGTAAATATTCTTTTCCGGGAGGGTTACCACCAACACCCCAGCTTGGGCGAACAGCTAAGAAACTAAGCCATCTACTGGTACTTTGCATAAAAGGTTCATCAGAGATGATCCATTTTGCAGAGATGGCAGGAAATGTACCAAACTTTCGGTCTTCTCCAAACTGAGTACTACCATCACTTGTTATAGTACCTGATAAAACATATCTGGATTTGAACACATAATGTGCTCTGGCTAAGAATGAAACGCCACGATAGGCCCATCTGCTGGAACCAAAATCAGCATCCGGCACAAAATATCCCGGTATAGAAGCATCAATAAATTCACCTGGTAAATTTGTTTTACCAATAGTCTGACTGGCTCCATTACCTGTCCTGATCCTGTTCTTACCCTGAATCATTAAACTGTGATTAGGATTTGCAAAACGTGACTGCCAGGTAATGTTATTTTCGATATAAACACTTGTTGACTCGCTATCAGAGTTATAACTTCTATTAACACCATCTTCTGCATAAGGAGCATTACTGGCTTCTGCAGGTAAGAATTGAGTATTCTTTGTATTACTAATGTCAAAATTGACAATTACATCATACCTTAAATACTGTGTCTCAGGATTCAAGATGTCATATCTAAGTCTGAAGGTTGGAAGAATACGATAGTTAGCCTGATTATTGGTAGCCAGATTTGCCAAAGCTACAGGATTATATAAGTTCTTCTGATCATCGTGCAACGATGAGGTTCTTGAAATATTATAATAATTATTCGTATTAACTCCATCTGCATCCTGCTCATAAACACTTACGTTAGGCATTTTGCGATAAGCTATATCCAACAAATTGGCATAACTCCTATCATTATCTGTATAAGTAAATGAGATATCAGATATAAACTTAATTCTTCTAGACACATCGTATTCAAAATATGCTCTTGATGACATCCTGTCGAGTTTCTGACCGATAACAGTACCCGTTTGTGTTAAAAAACCACCGGAAATCCTATATTTTGCTCGATCTCCACCTCCAGAAAGACTCAAATAATGATCGTGTTTAAATCCAATCTGAGAAACTTCTTTTACCCAATCTGTATTATTATTGAAATTCTGATATTCAGAGAAGTTTGGATTATACATCAATTCCGAAATATCGGCAGCTGATTCATCTTGCCTTGGATTAAAAAGAGCTTGCTTCATCATCATGGTGTAGTCATCACCGTTAAGCATCTTTAAACCTCTTGGCTGTACAACTCCGGTTAAACGATACGAATACTGTAGATGTGTTGGTCCTTTTGCACCTCTCTTGGTTTTAATAACCAAAACTCCATTTGCACCTTTGGTTCCCCAAACTGCAGTAGAAGCTGCATCTTTAAGTACAGTAATCTCCTCAATATCGTCAGGGTTAATACTTAACAAAGTAGCAAATTCATCTTCTGTCGCATTTGCAAAATCAAAATTAGGATCAACATCCATTTCAAAAGGTACGTCATTAACCACTATTAATGGTTCACTACTTGCATTAATAGACGTTGTACCTCTAATTCTCATAGAAGTACCAGAACCAGGGTCACCTGAGTTAGCAACAATATCCAAACCTGCAATACGTCCCTGCAGTGCATCATCAATAGAAGTGGTTGGCATACCTTCCAGTTTTTCCATATTTACGGTCTGAACGGCTCCTGAAACTTCTCTTTGGGCAATTGAGAAAGAACCTTCACTATGCCTCTTCTGAGCGATTACGGCAACCTCTTCAATTGATTGCCTATCCTCTTCCATAGTAACATTTATAAGGGTTTTATCTCCTATTTGTCTGGTAAGGCTCTTAAAACCTATAAATGAAAACACTAAATCATGGTTGGTGTTCTTTACTTTCAACACATACTGCCCATTAAAATCAGTAATGGTAGCTGTGATAATCCTTTGTTGAGCATCCATTTCAACAACTGTGGCTCCAACCAGACCTTCTCCATCAGTAGCAGAAATCACTTTCCCACTAATTACAACCTCTCCACCTGATTGTCCAATAGCGTTGACTGGTAACAAAACAAAAGCCAACAAAATGGTAATTATATAATTTAATTTCATATTCATATCGGATTTACTCAAACTTCAAGACTTTATCTATTTGGTGAATAACTGCAGTTGAGGAAGTAATAATTCGAGAACTATTAAATGCAGAGCTTCCAGAGCCACTACCATCTATCTCTCTGAAATTACTTGGGTTATTATTAAACACATAATCCCTTACCAAAATATTATATAATCCAGATGTTTTTAACACCTTGGCAGTATATGGATCTTCATCTACCCCAGGCTTCCAATCTGTTGTCAGATAGATATCCTGACCATCCTGATAAACTCCAATTTTGAAATACTTATTAATGTAGGTTCCAAAATAAGTATCTCCGGGAGCCTTATCCAGATTGATAGTACTCGACTGATATGTGTATGGAGTAGTAGCAGTACCAATTTCAGGTCCACCAACAAAGACTGAATTATCCTGGAAATGATATCTCAGAAAACGTTCCATTTTTTCAATCTCATTTTGCTTCTCTGTTATATCTTCTATGGCATCAATAACATCCCAGGTATTAAGCTCACCTGCATCAATTGCAGCCTGAATAGCTTCATTGGTTGGAACATATACTGTATAATTAAAAGTATTGAAGAAACGTATGTTATAATCAATTCCGAAGTAGTTGGTTTTCCTAACAAATACCACTGAAGTAGAAGTAGATGGAAATCCATTTAATAATTCGAAGAATTTACTGAATTCCGGTGTTTCACTCAATACTTTATAAACCGAACGAACCGGAGTTTGAAGTGGCTTGTCGATTAAATAAGTGTTACCATTATTTTGTCCATAGACATCCAGTATATTAACATCCAAATTATTTGCTACATCAAAACCACCTTGCACCTTTAAATTACCATCATCTGAAACTTTAAGAACATTGTTTCCCTTGGTAAAATAAAAGTTATCTCCTGTTTCAACATTGCCAATTACAATGTGATTATCCAATAGATCCAGTAGGCGATTTGAAATAAAGTCTGTATTTGTTATCACACTTAATGAATCTCCAATTACACCTGTACTGATATCATAACTATATACTGTAGCATTAACCGCACCAGTTGTTTCATTATACCAATATTTTAATGCTCCCGGAACATCTTTACTATATGCTATTGGATCGATATATCGACTAAAATATTCATCAGATGGAACAAAGAAAGAATAAGTATTTTCCAATGAGTTTAAATATAACCTGAACTCATTCTGACGAACAGCCCAATTAAATACTTTCGTTTTTTTACCAAATAACACAGGTGCATAAACCGAAACATAATCATCTGGAGGAAATACTTTATTGGTATGATAAACCAATCCATTTACCCCAACATATGTACTTTCAATATCAGCATCTGAAATCTCAATTTTTGAGTTCTCCGTATCCTTCATATCTTCAAACTGTGAAGGAATACTTCCATTAAAAGAAAGTCTTAGGTGACGATTCATCAATAAGGCAAGAATGTCATCCGGAACTTCTTCCCATGTGATATAACGCTCTTTTAAGATACGACCCGTACCATTTTCCCAATAATCATCCATTGCGGCATCAGTCGGCACAAGTAAAGTACCCATATCTGCCTGAAGACCTGTATTTTCAGCAATATAACGATTGCTTCCAGGATTGAAGTTTAATAAATACTCTTCCCCAATCTCATTTCCATTTATAAACCATGAAGATCCTTCAGGATACTTATATAGATACCCTTTCACAAAAATACTATCATCCGTATTATGCTTTAGGTTGTAAGTTTCACTTAAATCTTCATCATACCAACCAAAGCTATAACGATCCAGTAATTTTGAAAAAGTTGTTGAATTTGCGTAATGATGTACATGTTCAGCCATATTATCACGAGGTAACATTACATCCTGTAATACATGGACATATCCATTCTTGCAAATAATATCTCTTTCAACAACAGGTATATCAAAAACATGGGCATCATGAGTACTTCTTTCCTGACCTGTTATGACTTTGAAATCAGAATTAGTAATACCTTTTGTTTTCAACATTTTTTCAAAGAAGTAAACAATTGGTGCAGATTGATTATCTTTTACAATCTTCATTCCATTAGTTCTGTAACGGTCCCAATAGCTAACCCATGGACCCTGAATTGGAAGATCATTACCAATGTCAAAACCAACACTGTCAACCGGATCATTCGCTGTAGTTCTACGTAATGCGGAGCCATATTGTAAAGTTCCACTGTAATTAAAATTTGATAATGTTTCAATTAGATAAGCATTATCAATCATACCGAATTTCAGAATCATATTCTTCTCCGTAAGAGTCAGATCTTCATAAGAAGTTACTCCCCAGTCATTGTTCTGAAAAAATCTCTCGAATGCATCGTCATCAGCAACAAAAAGAGTCTTACTACCGGTTCTTGACAAAATTTCTTTGTAATCCTTCGTATCCTCTATCAGTTTCACATATGTCTGGAAATTACCGTTGGATTTCAGATAATCATAGATACTTGCTCCTAACCATTCAGGTTCTTCTTCATCGTATCTGAATACATCATCCTTACAGGAAATAACTCCAAAACTCGTCAGTATAATAAGAACAAACAATATTGCCTTACCGACTTGCCATTCCCTAAAATTATTTTTCATCCTTTGAATTAATTTCATAATCTACTTTCATAAAATTATGGACAGTTAATACATGATTTTTATTTATTTTTTAATTCTTAACAAGATTAAAATTGATATCTCATCATTTTACCATGTCAAAACTATTTGACAGCTGTTAATTATTGTTACATTTTTTCGATTATTACTATACTGAATTTGATTCTGTGTTCATTTATATTCATTTAAAATAACTTCACCACCTTTTAATTACCTTATTATCTGCATGATTCGAATTGATTTTATTTTACATCTTATCAAATCAATTATCAATAAAGAATAATGTCGTTATTTGAACATTTTTGAAATAGTGAACATTTTTTATACTTTTTAAATTGGACACAGAAATAGAACAATAATGTTATTTTAACGTTTCACAAGATTATTTAAAATACGGTTTACAGACTATCAATTTTTCGTCAGTTAAGCATACAAATTCAGCAGAACCAATTTATCGTCAAACAACTAAATTAAAGACCTGAATGCTTAGACCTTAAGATTTAAAATCATTTTAAAATAAATATTTAATTTTTTCATTTTGCAGCAAAAGCATCTGTGCAAAAACGAAATCATATAACTAAAAAAAGGTTGTAAAAGTGAAATCGTATCACCTTTACAACCCTCTTCTACTTTAAAATTTATTGTTTAATGATTTTTTGCAAGTATTCTTCACCAACTTTAATCAGATAAACACCAGGCGATAGTTTGCTCAGATCAATTGAGGCATTTACCATTTCTTCAATAACCGTTTGTCCGGCCATATCAATCACCTGTACATTTAGTTCATCTGTTAAATCGATGTATAAAATATCTTTTACCGGGTTCGGATATACATTCAAACCCTTATATTTACTCTCTCCTAAACCAGTTATCACCTGATCAGCAGACATATCCATTATTATCCAACCCAGCTTATCCTGCAATACAGATGAAATACCATTTGAAGTCTCTCTTAGTCTTGCAATTTTAAATGCATTACTTACACTTGTATTTGGATAATATCTGACGTTAGAAGCAAATGAATTTGCTTTTGTTAACAAGCTTCCAAAAACGACAGGATCTGCATATGTTTCATCATATGTTACAGAGATAGGTGTTGTAACAATACCGGCACCATCTTCAGTTGATCCAACTGTTACTCTTTTTGTACCAATCACTCCCTGACCTTTTTCAATCGCTAAAAAGTCAATATTCTCAGCAAAAGTAGCCGTACTAATACTCTGTTCGCTCATTAAACAAAGTTCAAAACCTGTTGTTGTTACATTTTGAATTGCAACGGTTGTTGGGAAGAATGTACCATTACTTACTTGTGTACAAAATACCACCGGAACGGTTTCAAACTCTTCAGTAAAAGTAACAGAAACCCAATCTCTTTGAATTCCGCTAACTTGACCTACCTCACCTTTTAGTCCTCCAAAATCATAAACACCACTATTTAAAGCTAAAGCTGCCACATTATCAGTAGCAGATAATGTTGGATCATTCAGGTATGTCCAGGTATCTATTTGAAACTGAAAAGTTGTGGTTGATACACTATTTACTCTTTGTGTCATTGGGTAGACATTATTAAATGTCTGTGCACCCATAATTATACGAGGAGTAGTAGTAAACTTCTCTGAGAAATAACAAGAGGTCCAGTCTGTATTACTTAACTGCATCTCACCGGTCTGAATAGCATTGGTTCCTCCTGTCTGGAAATATGAAACTTCATTTGAACTTAAATATTCTCCATCGCTTTTTAACAGACTTATACGGTATGTAACTCTTCCACTATTAGTTTGATCAACTGGATCTAAGTAATATAATACACTTACATCGTCACTATAATATATTTCTTCATAAGATCCATCATTGATCTTTTTCTCAATCTTATATGCCTTACTTAGCTCACCATTAGGATCCGTCCATGACAGACGCATATTATTTGATAAAGAAAGATATCTGAAAGCTAGTGTTGGATCGCTATAATTCCATCCTGGTATAATATCATATTGTCCTGTATAAGCAATAGGAGCATTATGATCTCTGTAATACTCACCAAAAGGTGTCAGCACAACATCATAGCCATTACCATCCTGATATAAGACGGGTGCATCTTGAATCCAGTCACCACGCTGATTACCTGTATTTACCCAATCTAAGTATGTATCATTGATGGTAACAACCATAGCTCTACAATCCTCTACCCAGTCATAAAAATAGTAGCGTTCGATAAATGAACAGGTATCCAACACATTAAGAATAGCCTTCATATTACTAAGTTGCTTGGCAACATTATTGGTAGTAGCTAATCTTGTATCATTATCCGGCCAGGTTTCTGTTGTCCAGTTGGCCCCATTATTCATCTCTGTAATCCAGATCGGACGACCACCGCATCTGTCGTGATAATCTTTTAGAGTGCTATACCAACCTGAAGCTGAATTATTCCAATAAGAGTGAACAGCAACAAAATCTACCCTGTAATTTTCGTCTTCACATGCAGCGACATAATCAAAAAGGTTTTTTCCTGTATTACCCGACCAGGCATTTGCATATGCCGGTGATCCAACTCTTAAACCAGAACCATACATACCAGGCCAAATAGCAATCATATCTGCATGTGTCATATTAGACTGATCTGTTTGATCTGGTTCGTTGTAACCCAACAAATGAGTAATATTTTGTTTATTATTTATATCAGTCCAACCTGGCCATCCACCATTCTGACGAATAGCAGCATACTCATAGTTATCCGAACTTGATCCTCCAATATTCCAGTCATAATAACCTGTACCATTAATAATATTTGGATCCCATCCGGCTTTTCCTTTTTTAGTTACCCATTGATGTTTAAAAACTCTGATAAAAGAAACCGAACCTAGTAGTTCGCCCGGCATATTTATTTCTATATCTGCATCATGCGCGATAAAGACACGACTATATCCTGATCCATCAGCATTATTTGCAAAAGTAGCCTGATATCCTCTTTTTAATTTGAAAGAATGAATTGCATTATCAAAATCACCTAAACTATTATAATAAGTATGTATGGCACATTGTAAGGATTCTCCGGAAAAATCATCACCTGTATAAACAGTTAAAGGTTTAAAAGATGAACTGTGAGGCATCAAAACAGATCCGTGACCATAAATAGCTACTCTACCATTGGTACCCTGAACAAAAGATGAACCATTAACCAATACATTGTCAAGATAATTAGCAATTACATCTGAAGGCTTAATATTATCAAAGAAAACCCATGCATCTACATTATTCAACGACACTGTACTATTTACAAATGGTGCATCACTTGATGTTATATGTAATTCTTTAGCTACATCTAAAACTCTGGTTTCATCTGTTAGCTGTGTTACTATTTCAACTTCAATACCCATAGCAGGTATGGATAATAAAGCAAAAAACATTAAAAAGGTAAAAAGAAATTTTTTCATCATTCTTAACTTAATCTAGTTCCTAAATATTTTCCCCTAAGTGTTAATAAACGACTCTAACATTAAATTTTAAAATGAATTTACTAATGTTAATATTCGTAAAATTAACGGCTGCAAAATAGCATCTCAAATACATTTACTCTTGAACAAATCAATAAAAAAGTGTCACTTTTTCTTTATTATAACTCCAAATTCAACCTTAAATGATTTAATTATAATGACGAATTAACATCCAAATCCACTATAATACAATGTTTTTCAACACTTATCACCCAATACTCAATGATGAATCTCTGATTATCAAACAACCAATAATCGATAATGTTAAATAATCAAAATAAAAAAAAGCGATGAACCAAATCTGATTCATCGCTTCTTGTATAATTAATACAATATTTTATTTGTATTGCTCAGCTTTTTCTTTTTCTCCCAAACGTGTATAGATATTAGAAATTGCTGGTTTCAAGTTTGTTTTACCATCATTATAAGCTACCAACAAATACTTAAGAGCTTCCTGATAAACAGCTTTAGCCTGATCCTGCGATTTTAAATAATTTGTATAATCTACCCTTGTAGGAGCTTTCTTTGCTTCATATTTTGCTTTTTCTTTTTTAAACATTAAAGACCCCTGCTTATACAAATATATACCGGCTCCCATATTTGCACCGACATGATCCGGTTCAATTTTTAATATTTTAGCATACATCTCATATGCATTCTTTTCATCGTCAAGATTCTGGTACGCTACACCTTTATAATATAAAAACTTAGTTTCTTCAGGATAAATAGCAATTAACCCTTCTGCTTCTTTTAATAGCGCTTCATAATTCTTATTTCTTAAATAATGTTGAGCAAGACTCTGTGAAATCTCTGTTTTGAAATCCGGAAAAGATTTCATTTTTGCCATCAAAGCCCATTCATAATTTTCAGAATCATCCACATTTTTTGTTAAATTGATTAACTGATCATATATATCCAAACGCGGTACATTATATACTATGGCTTGTTTATAATTTTCGATAGCTTCCGCAGGTTTATTCAAATTTTCATAAGATAAACCAGCATAACTATATGCCATAGAAATATTAACACTATCCAAACTCTCTTTTGAACCAAGTACCTTATTACTTAATTCAAGAGCCTCCTCATACTTTCCATCAAGAAAGGTTGATTTAACTTTATTTAAATCATCATTCATTTCCTGTGCTCCTATACTAACCGCAATAAACAGCAGCATAAAGCATACAACAGATTTAATCATATTTTAATTGTTTTGGTTCTATTTCACACATCAAAGTAACCACTTTTCTTTCAATATTACAGCCTATCCCAATACTTACATGCTTGAAATATTGAGTATTCGACACCCAAATAATCACTTATCCAACAAAATTAATAATTCGCCACAAAACAAGGAGACAGAATAAGGAAACGAATGAAACAGATCGATTTTGTGCTATTTTTTAACGAATAGATACTAGTGTAGCCAATTATGTACTATTTATTCGATGAATATATTCAAGCATCAAAACCCCTTCTTATTTAACTTTGATTAACATTCCTAAAGGTATTTTTTCAACTAAAAAAAACAGATGCAATTAGGATTATAACCAACGATAATTAATTTCTAATCTAATTCACATTTTTATGAAAAAAAGATTTTTACTTTTCTCACTGCTGTTTGCAATGACACAGTTTTTTGTGTTACAAGCTCAAACAGATGTTACAGACACATATTTAACAAATCCAGGTTTCGATAGTAATTGTACATATACAATTAGTTCAACAGATGTTAACTTAGGAACTGCTGATGATGGTTCCACTATCATGACTGTTGATGGTTGGACAGGCAACTATAATGGATGGTCTGCTGGTGCAACTTTCGAATACACTACTGTAACAACTTTAAATGGGAATACAGTACCAACTGCGGATCCTGATGGTGCTTCAGGCACAACCGAAGGAGGTTTAGGTGTTTGCGCTGCATGGGCAGGAAGTACTTATTACACCCAGAGTGTGACTCTACCTGCTGGAACATATACTTTAAAATATAAAGTAAATAATTTCGGGCCGGTAACAGCTGGAACAAGTCTTGCGGGTTTTACTCCTGATGCAGGAACTGCTTCATTATCTACTCTTTCCGATATTGCAATTGATGGATCTTGGGTAACAGATGAAATAACGTTTGTTCTGACAGCTGAAACTACTGGAGTAATACAGATAGGTATCTTAAGTGTTAATGCGGGTTCAGGCGGTAATGGACGATTTATATTTGACGATGTTCAATTATTTTTCACGGCTGAAGTTGACAAATCAAATCTTCAATCATTAGTAGATGAAGCAACAACTATGTACAGCAACCAGGAAGCTGTACCTGAAGGTTCAACTGTTTATGCCGATCTTAATACAGCAATAGTAGCTGCACAGGCCGTTTTAGATAACACAGAAGCAACCCTTGCTGAAGTTGTTGCAGAGGAAGAAGCACTTCAAGCAGCAATAACTGATGTTGAAAACGCAATTGAATTACAGCAAAAGATTACAACATGGACAACACTTCCATATGATGCTACTTCTGAAATTGTTAACCCAAGTTTCGAAACAGGAAATACGGATGGATGGGTTAACGTTGGTGGTTTCGTAGGGCAAAGCAATACTTCTTTTAGTTTAAAAGCTGGCACGTATTACGTTGAAAAATGGCAAAGCTCAGGTAATTGGTCAGGTCTTAAACTTTCTCAAGTAATAGAAAACATCCCAAATGGAGTTTACAAACTAACCGCTGCCGCGCTCAATAATCCTGAAGGTACAGGTGGTGCATTTGTTTATGCTAATGATGTTACTGCAGAAGTATTAGCTACAGCTGAATATACTTTAGAAGTTGTTGTAGACAACAACACTTTAGAAATTGGCTATGACATTGTTAATAGTGGTAATTATATTGCTGTTGATAATTTCCGTTTATCTTATATAAGCGATGGTTCTCCAGTTATAGATATTGCAGAATCTTACCTTGCATTCGATGAGTTTGAAACCACTGCAACACTAACTGTAACAGGATACAACCTTACTGAAAACATCGCACTAAGTGCTCCAACTGGATTTTCTCTAGATGTTTCTTCACTTGCATCTGACGCAACAGGTGAATCTGTTACAGTTACTTTTGATGCTTCTGCAACTACTTCTGGTAATATTGAACTAACCAGTGGAACAGCAACGGCTTCAATACCTGTTTATGCTCGTTTAAATTCAGATAAATTCACTCCATATTTTGGTGACAGAGAAAACCTTGTAGCCGATGCATATTGCTCAGACAGAAGCCTATATGGAGGTTGGGGATCCGTTGTAACAACTACAAATGAAGCTGAAGTATATTGTGGTAAAGCTTCAATTAAATTAGGTACAGGTGATACAGGTTGTGATGCAGCATTTGATATTAATCCTTTTGCATACAAAGCTAATACTACCTACAGAGTTAGGGCAATGGTTAAAACAGTGGATGGTTCAATTGGATTTTTAGCAAATAGTGCTGATCCAAATTATAATGACGCATTTGATACTGGTGGAGAATGGCAACAAATTGATTTCTACTTCTCAACAGGCGCTGCACCTTCTGCAAGTTTTGTAACATTCAACAAATGTGATAACGGTTCAAATTGTACATATGCTTATATCGACAATTATGAAATTTACGAAGTAAATAATGATGCCACACTATCAGCTATTACTTTAAATGTTGGTGGATTAGATATCGCATTTGATCCTGCAACAACTACCTACACTGCTACTGTTCCATCAGGTACAGAAACAGTTACTGTTGACGCAACTTTAAGTGATGAAAGTGCAATGATTTCTGGCACTGGCGATGTAGATGTTTCAACCGGAACAGGTGTAGCTACAATAGTTGTAACTGCAGAAAGTGGTGCTGAAACAACTTACACTGTTACAATCAATGTTGATTCAGCAACAAAATTGTCAAAAATTGATCAGAATGCTGTTAAAGTTTATCCAACATTAACAACATCAGGTATCAATGTTGAATTCAGTGATAAGCCTGGAATGATTAAATTATACAGCTTATCAGGCCAATTAATTAAAACAGTTAAAGCAACATCTCAAATTGAGACTATTCAATTATCAACAGCAGGTATCTACCTTGTTGAAGTTGAAAGTAATGGTGCTAAAACCATACTTAAGGTTGTTAAAAAATAATATTAACAATAGTACTGAAAAAGGGTTACCACATTTGGTAACCCTTTTTTTATATCCTTATTTCTATTATTGCCCGAATTTGTTGTAGTAATTTTAAATTTTATACACCACTTAGTTATCTGTCCTTCCTACTTTTACGTTGTTAACTAAAGTGCAATACGAACTATTGCACTATTTTTTTTAATACCTTTTGTTAATCATTATCTATGAAAACATTCATGAAGCCTTTTAACACCTGGCTAATTTTATTAATCATTGGTTCCAATAATATCTTAGCTCAAAGTGTTACACTAACCCACTCTTATACTTTCGAGGATGGAACTGCAAAAGACATTGCAGGCAATGCAGATGGAACTGTATATGGAGGAACTTTTTCTGATGGTTTATACACAACCTCTAATCAAGGTGAATATATTTCACTACCCGCATCTTATATTGCTATTAACGAATATACAGCTATTACCATTGAGGCATTAATAACAGCCGGAGATGGAACCAATCCGGGAAATACTATGATGTATTATCTTGGAAATACCAATGCATCAGGCTATGGAACTTATGGCTATTTTACATCATTGGCCAGAGCTGATAACAAGAGTCGTGCGGCAATATCGTGTTCCGATTCTTCACCCTGGAGTTACGAAAGTGGTGCAGACGGTACAGAATTGGATGATGGCGAATCTCATTACATCGTCAGTACACTGACAAATGATGTTATTACCCTATATATTGATGGTCAATTAGCTCAAAGCACTACCCTATCAACAACCAATAAAATTGAATACCTGAGTAATGCTTATGCCTATTTATGCAAAAGTGGATACAACACCGATCCAACCTGGTTGGGATCAATTGATGAATTTAATATCTATAATGGTGCTTTCACTGCCGATATAGTTACGAATAATTATACCAGTGCAGATCTTACAGGAATTACTCTTGGTGCTGGTGAACTATCCCCGGCTTTTGATCCTGCTATTACAGAGTATTCAGTAACCTTACCTGAAGGCACATCATTTGTAACGGTTGAAGGTGCGAAAGAAGTAAATGCCGCCAGCCTTATTGGTGAAGGTATTATTAATACATCTTCTGGTACAGGCATGGCTAATCTTGAAGTAACTGCCATTGATGGTTCAACCGTAAAAACCTATACAATTAACTTTACTGTTGATGGTAATTATGGGATGTACCTGCCGGGAGGAACTGACGGAAGTTCAAGCAATATTGATATCTCAGGTCTTTCATTAACTACTTTGCCTTTTACAGTAGAAATGTGGATTAAACCTGAAGGTGATCAAAATGCATACGCTGGTTTGTTCTACCATAGAGGATCAGGCGACGCTGGCCTGCAATATGCTGCTGGTTGGCAAGGTACAAATCTTCTACGTCTTAATTTTGGTGGTAATTCTTTATTAACCGATCCTGTTAAACCAGATCAGTGGCACCATGTGGCTTGTGTTATAACGAGTACCTCTAATACCATTTATCTGGATGGGAAAGAATATACTCAGACTGGATTAAGTCAATCAGCTTATGACTTTAGTGCAGATAACCTCTTTTTAGGATGGGACATGGCTGTGGCAGACCGAACATTCAATGGCACTATCAATGAAGTTAGAGTTTGGAAACAAGCCAGAACAGCTGAAGAGATTCTATCAAATAAATATGAAGTTTTGGTTGGAACCGAAACTGATCTTGTTGCTTATTACAGTTTCGATGATCAGGCAGCATCATCTATTACAGATTTAACAGCAAACGCTCACGCTGGCACCATTAATGGTGGTGTTTATGTTCCTGCTTATACAACAACTGACACCGATGCTGATGGAATACCTGATTTTATTGATAACTGTCCTTTTAATGTCAACTACGATCAGGCAGATATGGATGGTGATGGAATTGGTGATGTTTGCGATGACGATCGTGATGGCGATGGCATTGCTGACAGCATAGATAATTGTCCTGAAGTTGCCAATGCTGATCAGGAAGATCTGGATGAAGATGGAATTGGCGATGTTTGTGACCCTGAATTACCTTCAGATTTAAATTTCGCCATGAAATTACCCGGTGGTTCAGATGGTAGTTTGAGCAACATTGATATCTCAGGTTTGAATCTATCCACCTTACCTTATACTATCGAAATGTGGATTAAACCGGATGGATCGCAAATAGACAACACTGGGGTAATCTATCATAGAGGTACTGGAAATGCAGGTATTCAATATTCTTCGAGCTGGCAGGGATCCGGTAAGCTTCGATTCATGACTAATATTTCGGGCGATTACGGCACAGTGACTGATGAAGTTACTACTGACACATGGCATCATGTTGCTGTTGTGCTTACTTCAACAACACGAACTGTTTACATGGATGGCAAATCTTATTCTCAGACAATAAACAACAGTGCTTATGATTTCTCAACCGGAGCTTTATATTTAGGTTGGGATAGCGGGGCTTCAAACAGGGCTTTTAAAGGTATTATTGAGGAAGTTCGTATATGGAATACAGCTCGTTCGGCTCAGGAAGTGGAAGACAACCAGTTTACACTTTATAATGGAGACGAAGAAGGCTTGGTTGCTTATTATAATTTTGATGATCGAAATTTATCTCTGGTAACGGACGCAACCTCTAATGCAAATCATGGAGTTATAAATGGTGGAATATATGTGTTATCCAATATTTATACTTCGATGCAGTATGGTCAATCTACAACATCGCAACCTTCAGGTTTTGTGAATACTGGTGAAAGCGTTATCATGTGTGTCGAAATTGAAACCAATCATATGCAGGATGCAATTTCTGTAACTCAATTTGATCTTTCTGCAATCGGAACAACCAACTATTCTGATATTGAGAATGTGAAAATTTATGCTGCAGGTACCGATTCTCTTTTCACGACAAATACTCTGATTGGCGAAACAGGTTCTTCTTTAAGTGCAGCTGATTTCACAGTTGATTGTGATTATTCACTTGAATATGGTAAAAACTATTTCTTTGTTGTGTATGATGTTGCCAACAATGCTACCAACGGTAATCAACTTGATTTGGTTTGTAACAACATTACAGTTGATGGCATAGTTGAAACACCTTATGTTACCGCACCGGAAGGTGTTCTGGAAATCAACTCTGATATATTTATTCATAACCAAAAGTTCTCATACGATATAGTTAGTTACGATGCTTATACGTCATCTAACGGAACTAACTTTGTATCTTTCCAGCAAAATGCATTGATGACTTACAAAGGTTACCAATACATTACCTACTGGAACCAGTCTGCACATGTTTGTATGGCTCGTAAAAAACTACCTTCAGGTAGTTGGGAAGAAATTGAGTTTACTGATTTCACCTCATCACACGATTTAAGTGATAATCACTACAATATTTCATTTGGAATATGTGCTAATGACGGAACTATCCATATTTCCTATGATCATCATAATGATGCGCTACATTATCGTAAATCAACAGTTGATTTAACAAACGATCCGGATAATGCCAATTGGTCAACTGCTTCTTTTGGTGCTAACCAGGGATATTTAATTACTGGCAGCTATATTACTGCAAGTTCACCTTATTACGGAGGAGTTACTTATCCTCGTTTTATCAGCAAGCCTGATGGAAACTTATTATTCGAATATCGAAGCGGTAATAGTGGAGATGGTAACTCGCATTTATATGAATACAATGGTGAATGGACATATATTGGTGAATACATGCATGGTCGTACCGGTACCAGTACTGATTACTCTTCAAAATGCGGATATATTAACGGCTTGCATTACACACCCGGAGGAACCAGATTACATGTATCTTTAGTTTGGCGTGAAACACCAACTGCATCAACAAACCACGAAGTATATTATGCATACAGTGACGACGACGGACGAACCTGGTACGATTGTGATGACAACCTGATTGCAACTACGGGTGTTACTCCGTTACATTACGATATGGAAGGTTTTAAGATTCTTTCTGTAGGTCAGAACCGTGGATTAATTAATCAGGAAGGTCAGGCTGTTGACAGTGATGGAAATATTCATATTCTTCAGTCGTATATGCTCGATAGCGAGGGAGATGATTCGAACTGGTATAACTCAAGAGTTAAAGCCTATTTACGACATATTTACAGAGACGAGAACGGAGAATGGCAAAGCGATGTAATTGCACCTTCAATTATTGACCGAAGCGATATTGCTGTAGATAAATTTGATAACCTTTATGTTGTTGCTCCTGGATACCGTGTATTCTTCGCTTCAAAGGCTGATAACTGGCAAACATGGACAGAATTTGATCTTTCTGAAAGTAATTCAGCCACTGCTGAAGGAATAATCGATAAAGATCTTCTTCTTCAGGATAATGTACTTTCCTTCTGTTTTGCCCACAGCGATATGGATGGTAAAATTATTGTACCTTATTATTTGCTTGAAAACACTGATGGCAATGGTAATGGAGTTAACATATCTGTTTTTGATGATACTCAGTTTGTAAACCTGAATGAACAGTCACTAGACAACATCAATATAACCAATGAGGATATTTTGACATCAAGTGATGAATTCAGTATTCTTTATGATGGTAAGCTGGAAACAAAATATGTTGAAGAATACACTTTACACCTAACTACTACTGGTAGCGTAAAAGTATGGATTAACGATGAACTGGCAATTGAAACAGGTTCCTTGGTTTCACCAACTGAGTTTCAAACTACTCTGCAATTAGTCCCTTCACACATTTATAGTTTGAGAATTGAAGGCTTATACACAAAAGGAAACACTGAAACGAAGTTAGAATGGTCAAGTGACAGCCAGACTCGCGAAATAGTGCCTTTAACATCATTTTATGGAGAATTAAAGGATTATTCTACCAATATTGATATGACTAAGGAAACAATCAAGGTAGAAACAATTCCAAACCCATTCCATTCATCATTTACTGTTAAAGCAGATGGTTTTAATGAGTATCAGCTCTTTAATTCTGCCGGAGCATTAATGGAAAGTGGCGAATTCGAAAATCAAAAAGAAGTAGGAAGTAAACTTGCTTCAGGCATCTATTACTTAAAAGTAATAAGTGATAAAAATGAGAACACTGTTAAAGTGATAAAACAATAAGAAGTTTTAAATGAACATTAAAAAAGCCCGATGAGAGAAATTTCATCGGGCTTTTTTAATGTTTTAAATTAATGGTCATTATGCATTAATTTCGAACAATAAACACATCAATAACATTAAGATTTATCCGTTATTGAACTACCAATCCAAGAGTAATATTTTTGATACTATTACTAACCAATAATTGATATAATCCTTTGGTTAAACTTAAATTAGAAACAGAAAAAGCACCATTGAAACCAGGCAACTCTTTACCACTAAAAACTTGCTTACCGCTAATATCAAATATTGACAAACTCCAGAATTGTTCTTCTGCATATGGAGTATTAATAGTTAGCAAACCTGACTTATAAGGATTTGGAAACACCTTCCATCCTTCAGAATAAGCAGTACTATTAATACCTGTTGCCGTTTCAGTATTTATTTTAACCTCTGTAATACTGTTCCACGCATTCGAACTGTTCCCCATCCCTATTATTCTTACATATTGGGCCAATTGATCGGCAAAATCATAGTTTTCCAATTCAAGAGTAGTACCACTTGACGATCCACTATAAACGGTGCTAAAATTCTCTCCATCTGTTGATAGCTGAATAGAAAAATATCCCTGACGTTCATTCCCTTTAAAAAATGCCAGGTCTACTGAAGTAACCGCTTTTTCCTTTCCCATATCAAACTGCAGCCACTCTCCTTCACCAAAAGCAGACCAACGGGTATCCAAGCTTCCATCCATGGCTTTTTCGGCATTATTATCTGTACCTGACTCAAAACTACTTGCAGTAATGGTATAAGATCCAAAATAAGAAAAGCCGATGTATTCACCGGCTTCTACTTTATTTCCTGAAATCCCCTGAATATTTTCTATGGAGAGATAATGATCTCCCAGGGACAGACTGTTAAAACTTAAGGTTACGACTTTTTTTTTACTTACATCAAGATTGGAACTTATCACAGTAACCTGATCAATCGAATAGTTAGCCGCTGTTTCTGCTGAAGTCTGATCCAGTTCTTCGTTGAAATATACCATCAAAGTATTCTCATCAACCACCTTAACAGAATCCATGTACACCATTGGCACTTCAGGCATTTCACCTTCTGCCAGGTGAACCATCTGTGATGCTGCCAGTAAGAAAGCTCCAACGCCAAAGTCAGCAGTTGAATTCTCATCAACAATCTGGCCTGGTATAGCCTTTTCTCCAATAGGTTGAACATATCCTACCCTTCCATCAGCCTGCAAAGCTGTATTATGAAGATAAGACCACGATTTTTTAACAGTTGGTAAATAGGTAGCTTCATCCAGATAACCATTATTTATCCCCCAGGCAAAACCAAATGTAAAAAATGCAGTACCGCTGGTTTCGGGTCCCGGAGCATGCTCAGGATCTAACATACTGCGTGTCCAGTAACCTTCATCCTGCTGGCAATCTTTTAAACTAACAGCCATTTTAGTGTATATCGAAATAAATTCATCACGGTGTTCATAATCCTCTGGCATATCTTCAATAATTTTAGCCAATCCGGCAAACACCCAGCCATCGCCACGAGCCCAAAAATCTTTAAAACCGTTTACTGATGTATGTGCAGGATATACATATTTTGCATCTCTGAAGAAAAGCCCAGTTTCTTCATCATACATAATGCTTTGAGCATATTTAAAGTATTCATACAACTTAGTAAGGTACAAATCATTACCTGTAACATTATATAATTTAGTCATCACCGGCATAACCATATATAAACCATCTGCCCACCACCAGTAATCATTATTTTCAGTGCTCATTTCATATTCCATCACCTCTATGGCACGGGCAATCATTCTCTCATCTTTATCTTCAGAAAGATTGTACAAATCGATGTAAGTCTGAAAACAGATTTGCCAGTCTCCAAAAAGCACATAATCATCTGTCTCTCCGTATGAATATTTCCAATTCTCCTTGATATCTGATTTAGCACCTTTCCACTCATTATGCTCAGCCCAATCCATCGAATATTTTTTATATCGATTGATGCCAGTTAACTTATAGGCTGCCATGTTACCTGTATGATAAGCTGCATGATCCCAAAATGATCTTATATTGGTTGAATTATTCATTTGCCAATAATCATTGGCTTTTTTCATGTCATTAATAATTTCGCTTTTCGTTGGCAATTCCTGCGATACCAAACTACACGACGATAATACTATTGAAACAAAAAACACTAATCTATTCATATAACTATATTACTAAATTTCTTTATCAAAAAAAGACAAATCCCACTGATCATACCATTTAATTACAGGCAGATTATTTTCAAATATGACAGGTAACCAAATATAACGCCCATCAATTGGATTGCGAGGCATCCACCTGTCTCCCATGAAGATAAATGCATCTTTCTTACCCGCAACAGGCAAAATATAAGTACTCTGGGAATGAAATGTCAATTCTGCATCTTTTCCCTGACAAGGATTACCCATGTATTTCCAAGGTCCCATCATTGAATCAGCCACCATCAAACGTGCTTCATTAGGATCCCAACCAGTACACCCCGACGTAATCATGTAGTATTTATCCTGATGCTTAAAAACTGCAGGTGCCTCATTATGCCCCCCTGGAGCAACACGAATCCATTTTCCAGTAAAATCTTTATAATCTGGAGTTAACTCTGATATATGCAATGTAAGATTCTCTTCTGCTGAATGAATATGATATGCCGTTCCATCATCATCAACAAACAATGTCATATCACGCGACATCTGTCCTTCTTTAAAATTGAGAGCCACAAACAGGCCATCTTCCACTTCTTTTCTCCATTCAGGAGTCCACCAATCATACTTTGTTTCACCTGAATGTGATTTCATTACTTGTGAGGCATCTAAAGGCCATACATTGGCATTTACTCTTGTACTCTTTACATAAGTGAAAGGTCCGGTAGGTGTATCGCTAACAGCTAAGGCTGTTCGGGCAGCCGCATATCCCTGACCTTTTAATTCGAGATGAAACCACATTACAAATTGCTTAGTTGTGGCATTATAAATAACCTTTGGTCGCTCCATTACACAACCATGTGTTATTTCTGATTCCGGATCATCAACTGAAGCCAAAGCTATTCCTTCATTCTTCCAGTTATATAAATCTTCTGATGAATAACAACGAAGTCCTAATAAACTGGTATTTCCACCTCTTCCTGAAGTTTTGTGTTCACCATACCAATAATAAGTTCCTTCATGATAAAGCAGGCCACCTCCATGCGCATTAATGTGAACACTATCTGAATCTAACCATAATTCACCCGGTTTAAAGGATTCAGATATTTCTTTTGAATTATTATTTCCAATCATCGTGCATCCTGCTGATAATACTGCACCCAATAACAAACCAGCAGATAATTTCTTAAATAAACACATTCCCATAATTTTAACTACTACCATTATCAATGGCAAAACAACTGTTTTCCTAATGATAAAAGTATTTAAATACTATGCCTGTTTATGTAAGAAATCAATACATAAACTAGTACATAATCGAGAAGTATAGCACTTAACATGCAAATACCTCATAAATCTTATACTAGTCTATCTTTGTCTAAAATTTAAGCCTGATCTACTTTTCCATCATTGGCGATGTATTCTTTTGGAGTGCACTTGTAGAATTCTTTAAAACATCTGGTAAAATAAGACGGACTTGAGAATCCAACCATATAAATGATCTCTGATATGGATCTTTTTTTCTGTAACAGCAATGATGCCGCTGTCTTTAGTCGTTGATTACGGATGAATTCTTTAACTGTCTGCCCTGTCAGGGCTTTTATCTTACGATATGCCTGATTAGCACTTAAACCAATCACTTCACTAAACTTCACAACATCAAAGGTTGGATCATCAAGGTATTTATTAACGGCGTCAACAGCATCCTTCAGAAGCTTTTCATCCAGCGATGTTAATTCAATATTCTCAGGTTCCAATATTTGCTCCTTCCGAATATGCTCATGCAATTTCTTACGACCTTGTAATATATTATGAACCTTTAACTGAAGTGCATTAATATTAAATGGCTTATGAATATAATCAATGGCTCCCAGTTCCAATCCCCGTATCTCATCTTCTGCCATTGTCTTGGCTGTTAAGAATATAACCGGAATATGTGAGGTAGAAATATCATTTCTTATTTGTCGACACATTTCAAATCCATCAATTCCCGGCATCATCACATCTGTAACAATAATATCAGGGTTTAGGGCTTTAGCTTGCGAATACCCTTCGTTTCCGTTAAACACACCCACCACATTGAACTCATTTGACAAACCCGAAACAATGAAATCATTCAAATCCGAATCATCTTCTACAATCAGAACATCAAACACTTTACCACTATCATGGGGCATCACAACTGGTACATTCTCTACTTCATTGACCTCAACATCATAATCAACTTCACTCGGTATTGGCTCCTCTGACATGTGAGAAGCCAGTTCATCGCTTCGGGTTGGAATTACAACTCTGAAACAACTTCCCTGTCCATAATCACTGTCTACCTCAATGGTTCCACCATGTTGCTCTACAAATGTTTTGGATAAATATAAACCAATTCCACCTGTACTATGGGTACGTTTCTGGTGAGTCTGGAAAAAGCGTTCAAATATTCTCTTTTTATTTTCTTCATCAATACCTATTCCATCATCTTCCACCTCTATTGCTAAAACCTCTTTATCTTCTTCATCTTTCTCGATGGCTGCTCTAATGGTTATTTCTCCGTTGTCATCAGAATACTTAAACGCATTAGAAACCAGGTTATACATGATTTTTTCAAGTTTATCACCATCGACATAAGCCATTAACTTGTCCTGAGTCATTTCTAATTCAAGATCGATTCCCCTGGTTTCAGCCATTCCTTTATACGAATCATGTAAATCCTTCATCAACTGACTAACATTGCAAACCTGCAATTGCAAATCCATTTTACCCCGATCGATTTTTCTGAAGTCCATTAACTGGTTGATCAATCGCAACAGGCGATTAGTATTTTTTAGTATCAGATCGGCTTGTTTTACCATATATGGAGATTCTTTGCCCAGCTTTTTCAATTCTTCTGCCGGACCTTGAATCAAGGTTAAAGGTGTTCTGAATTCATGGGTTATATCAGTAAAGAACAACGTTTTTAACTCGTTCAAATGCTGTTCCTTTTCTTTCTGTAACAACTCCAGTTTTATTCTACTCTTCTCTCTGACCTGTATTAATGAGTATTCCTTAAAGAAATAAAGAGTAGCGATAATAATAATAGCATATCCTATTAATGCCCATATGGTTTTCCACCATGGAGGTGTAATACTAAAACGTATCGAATAGGCTTCTTCACTCCAATGCCCGTCGCTGTTAGCCGCATTTACATGAAAAATATAATCTCCCGGAGGTATATTGGTATAGGTAGCAGAATTCCTGGTACCTACTTCATTCCATATATTATCGTATCCTTCAAGAAAATAAGCATATACATTTCGCTGTGGATCTTTATAATCCATGGCCGAAAACATGAAAGTTATTACCTGATCCTTATAAGAGAAATGCAGATCGTTAATAAATGGTACTGAATTAACAATTGTATCGCCCAGAATCCGTTCCTTGTTTTTATGATTAAGAACACTTTGATTTAATACGATACAATCGGTAATACAAACTTTTGGTGCCATCGAGTTTTTAAACAGGCTATCTGGATAGAAATAGATAAAACCTTCATCTTCTCCCAGAAAGATTTTTCCGTCAGAAGTTCTTAATCCAGCATTGGTCTCTACCGACAAGGTCAGATATTCCTTAGTCATGTAACTCTTGATAACCCTTTCTCTTTGAGGACTGAACTTAACAATACCCCGATAAGGTTTAATCCATAGCAAACCCGATTCATCCTCAAGAATATTGGTAATAATGCTGTTTCCTATTTCAGCTGAATGAGGATAACTTTCAAAAGCAATCTTTTCTGTTCCATCCGGCAATCGATCAATATACTTACGATTTAACCCTGAATTAGTCCCAATCCAAAGATTACCGCTTTGATCCTCATACAACACATTGATCACATTATCGTTGATTGCATTAGCTTCATGAAAAGAGTGAAAATATTTTTTGATTTCTGCAGTCTTCGGATCATAACAGTTTAACCCGTTTTGTGTGCCGATCCACACAAATCCATCCCGATCTTCATAAATGGTTCGAATGTTATTGTCAGATAGATGCTTATTATCTGATCCGCTATATATAAATTCGGTCGTAACCTTATTGTCCTGATAAGTCAATTTAGCTACTCCGTTTTGCTGAGTTCCAACCCAAAGAACATTTTCGTTCTTTCGTGATGACTTCAGTACATTAATTTTATTACTGGGTAATGCAGGATTGGTAGCAGTGTTGAAATACCTGAAAGCAGGGTTCTTTTTTTCCACAGCACTCTTTCCCGGATAAAAAATCAAACCTGCATCATCGGTTCCAACCCATAATCCATGTTTATTATACTCCAATGACACAATTGAACTGGAAGCAAATTCATAACCATTATGCTGATAAGAAAAATCTGGTATATCCTTCACATATTCATACCCTTCATTATTCTTTTTATAAAGTTTTAATTCAACAGAAGTACCTGCCCATATATACTCATCCTGCTGTGCAAAGGAACGTACATTTCGAAAAGCAAACTTTCCGGCTGTTTCACCCTCTATTTTAAAACGGTTAATTCCATTCTTCACGATTGATGTTCTGTCAATCTGAGCTGAACCAACCCAGAGAATACCTGTTCGATCGACAAATAAGGAAGAAATATTATTACCAGACAAACTACTTAAATCATTGGCATCCTGCTTATAATGCGATATTACAATATCTGCAGGATCTTTCTTCTGTTCTTTAGCTTCTATCAGAATTAATCCAGAACTCCATGTTCCACACCAGATATTCTGAAAATCATCAATAAAAATCCGATAAATAACATTAGAAGGGAAATTACCATTTTGCGGATTAGAGTTATAATGAGTTACATGTAAACTATCTACCTGAGGATAAACCTCAATTCTGTTTAATCCTCCACCCCATGTACCGATCCATAAATTACCATCTGCACTTTCTTTGACCTGAGTAACTGTATTATTACTAATTGAGTTATCATCATCCTCATCGTGATAATAAAACCGATTGCTCTGATTTTTTTTATCAAATCGAATTAACCCATTGTATGTTGCCAGCCAAAACAAACCTCTCGAATCCTGGCAAATATCACTTATCGTGTAATTACCCAGATATTGCTTTATCTCACCTGTTTTTGTATTTAAAATATGCAGACCTCCATTGGTTGTACCAATCCAGATATCACCCTCATCATCTTCCATTAATGATATTATTCTGTTTTGGAATGGATATGAATGTATTCGGTTGGTTTTGAGATTCAGACAATTTAAGCCCGAAGTAGTTCCAATCCATAGATTATCATCCCTACCTTCACATAACGAAACTACCTCTCGGTTACTTAGCGTAGCAGAATCACGAAAATCGGGGATATACTCCTTCACTTCATATCCATCATATCTATTCAAGCCATTCCAGGTACCAATCCATATATACCCATTCTTATCCTGAATAATTGAATTAGCTCTGCTGGATGAAAAACCATCTTTAATCGATAACTTATCAAATTCAAAAATTCTTTGAGCCTTGATACTGAAACTTAATATGGAGAGAAATACTATTAATTGAAACCGATACATAGTGAAAGTAGTTTACCTTTTATACTGTAAGACTATATAAACCCGGAGTAGTTTGTGGGCCTAAGATATAGAATAGTGGCCTGTTAAAAAAACTATTCTTTAAAAAATGAAAATTTTCTCTATTAAATAAGAAAACCTCTCAACAAGAGGTGAGAGGTCTCGCAATATTCTTTCTATCCTTTATTAAATTCCATGAACTTTTAATACTCGATAACCATAAACTGATATAACCAGAAAACTGATAAATGGCAATATGAAAGACGCATTTACTGCTGGCAACCAGGCGACTTTTCCAAAATCAATAATTAATCCCTGCAAAGGAGGCATTAATGCTCCACCAACAATTGCCATTACTAAACCTGCCGCCCCTAATGTAGAATCTTCCTTTACTTGTTCCAATGCGATCCCATAAATAGTAGGAAACATCAGTGACATAAATCCAGAAGTAACAATTAAGCACCATAATCCTGCCATCCCACCAATAAATATTACTCCAGAAATTGATAACATTCCGCCTACGCCAAATAAAAACAACAATCGCTGACTACTTATATACTTCATTAACATGGTACTCATAAAGCGACTAGCGATAAAAATACCCATGGCAATCATATTATATCTCTGCGCAGTAGCTTTATCAATTCCAAGATTCTCGGCATAATGTATAATGAATGTCCAGCACATAATTTGCACTCCCACATAAAAAATCTGTGCAAATACACCTTCGCGATAAACTTTATTTTTAATTAATCGCTGAAATGATTTCATTGGATGAATTTCGTTCTGATGTCCAATCTTTGGCATTTTTGTTACCATAATTACAATAAACATCAGGATGACTACCAAGCCCAAAATCACATATGGATTGCGAATTACCATTAAATCATGTGTCCGCTGAATAGCTTTGGTTGCTGAATCCAATGCAGAAAAATCAACATTGTTTTTTTCGGATTGTAAAGAAGATAAGATAACCTCCGAGGCTACTGTCATTCCTAGAATGGATCCTAATGGATTAAAAGATTGCGCCAGATTCAATCTTCGGGTGGCTGTTTTTTTATCACCCAACGAAAGAATATACGGATTGGCAGTTGTTTCAAGAAAAGCTAAACCGAACGTGAGAATATACAATGATAACAGAAAAAAGCCAAAGGCCTCGAACTGAGCAGCAGGCCAAAACAAAAGAGCTCCTATTGCATACAAGGCTAAACCAAGTAATATTGCTTGTTTGTAACTATACTTTTGCACAAATAAAGCAGCCGGAATTGCCATTGTGGCATATCCACCATAAAAGGCAAATTGAATCAATGCTGCTTTTGAATTGGAAATCTCCATTATGGTTCTGAAGGCTGCCACCAATGGATTGGTTATATCATTAGCAAAGCCCCATAAAGCAAATAATGTTGTGATTATAATAAAGGTAAGCAGGTACTTTTTTTCAACTACCTTGGCTTTTGATGCATTCATAAAGGGATTTTTAAAGGGATTTAAGGGATTCTAGAACATTAGACTTATAGAATTTAAACAATTAGACTACAAAAAACACATCTCAACTTACAGGAGTAACTCCTTTTTTAAGGATTATATTACCGTATTTTGCTGTTTCACCTGTCATTACGACCGCAAACGCCGATTTTGTCCGCTCGTAAAATGCAAAACGCTCTATCCGTTCAATGGGCGTAACTTGTGGATTTGTTTCATGAATTGCCTTTAAATAGCAATCTTCAACCTGAGGATCAAGTTCATCTCCTTCAACAGCTGCCATCATAATCAAAGGAGTCTTAACGTAAGCATCCAGTTCAAATAAAGGAAGAATAGCCTTTAGTAATTCAGCAATTTTTATTCCATCTGCCCTTAACACATTTGAATTAAAAGACTCTCCGGGAAAATGGGCATCAGCCAAAACAATTTCGTCGCCATGTCCCATTCGGGCAAGCACAGCTAATAAGTCAGGGCTAATTAGTGGTGATATTCCTTTCAGCATTTGATTAATCTTTATGTTTACACTTTAAATATTCCATAAATAAACGGTCCCACAAAGAAGATTCGTCATTTTTAGGTAAAAAGATTTCTGAATTACTTTTAATTACATTCAAAGCTTCTTCAGAAGATGAGTATATTCCTGCCCCTTTAAAAACAAAAAGTGCAGCACCTAAAACAGTGGTTTCTTTTTGATCGACAACATGTAAAGGTCGTTGAATTGCGTTAGCTCTTAACTGATTCCACAAAGCATTTCTGGAACCACCTCCCACACAAAGTACACTCTCGGCTGTAAAACTGCCAGCCTTCTCAATAGCAACTATTCCTTCGCGCAAACGAAGAGCCAGACTCTCCAATAATGCCCTGTATATTTCCTCTCGTTTCGTATTAATTGTTAAACCAGAAATTATGCCACCACCTTTACCTATACCATCATCATAAAAAGCTGGTGAAATAGTTAGTCCATGATCACCCGTCTTGATATCAGAGGCTTCTGATATCATTGTATCGTATAGTTCATCACCTTTTAATCCAGGATAAAAATTGGAGGAAAACCATTCCAGTATTCCTGATCCCAACCAGTTTTGTCCAATATCAAAGAAACCTTTAACAGCATCAGCTTCTGTTGTTAGATTTTGATCCAATTCTGATTTTGTGGCAGTGAAATGATCCGTACGAACCATTAATACTTCCCAGGTACCGGAACTTAAAACAGGTTGATTCAACTTAGCACCCGCTCCGAAGATAGCAAACTGTGTATCGTGGCCTGCAAAATAAACAGGCGTTCCTTTAGGTAAACCTGTTGTTTCACTTCCTATTTCATGAATGGTTCCGGCTAATTCTCCCGGTTCAGCCATCTCACCGAATAAACTTTTATCAATATCCAAACATGATAATATCTCATCTGAAAAACACCTGTTAGTGAGATCTGTCATCATTGAAGTTCCCATCATGGTGGCATCATTCTGCATTGCTCCGGTTAACTTTTGAATCAATAATGAAGGCATGAATAAAAACCGATAAGCTTTCGTAATCAGTTCCGTTTGATTCTCTTTGAACCAAATTAACTTATTAATGGTATTAAAGGCATAAGGATATGTCCCACTAAGTTGATATAATCGATTTAAAGGGCAATACTTTTCAATATTATCCATTATGGTTTTAGTTCGGTCGCATTGCCACGAAATAACAGGATATAAAATATCTCCATTAGCATCAACCAAAGCACCATCCACTCCGAAAGTAGTAAAAGTTACGCCTGCAATTCTCTTTGGATCTATCTGCTTAATTACACCTTGAGAACATTCACATAACTTGCCCCATAATTTATCTAAATCCCAGATCCTTCCACCCAACCAGTAGGGATCAGCATCCGTTTCATTCGACCTTGACTCAGATGCCAGTATTTTCCCATAAATATCCATTGCAATTACTCGCAGATTGGTTGCTCCGCAATCAAATACTATGGCAATATCTTTACGTTCCATACAAGTAAAATTAAGTAATCCCCGAGTCATCATTAAAAAAATCAGACTCGGGAATCAACTGAGAGATAGATTAAATACCATAGAGTGGGCCGTAAGTATTACAAGCCCTGTAGTCAGCTCCTTCCTTATCTTCACCAAAGGAAGCCCAGGCGCTTGGCCTGAAAATATCATTGTCGTTAACATTGTGCATGCAAACAGGAATACGCAACATGGAAGCAAGTGTAATCATATCGGCACCAATATGACCGTAACTGATGGCACCATGGTTAGCTCCCCAGTTTGCCATTACAGAATACACATCTTGAAAAGCACCAGTTCCATTGGTACGAGGCACAAACCAGGTTGTTGGCCAGGTCGGATCTGTACGCTCATCAAGAACCTTATGGATATCATCTGGTAATTCAACCGTCCAACCTTCTGCTATCTGTAATACCGGCCCCTGACCTTTAACCAGATTAATACGGCTCATGGTTACAGGCATCTCTCCTGCCGTTTTAAACAGGGAAGAAAACCCTCCACCCCTGAAATACTCGCGATTAGCTGGAGGCCATATGGTATTCTGCAGACAAGCTTTTACTTCATCTTCTGAAATATCCCAGAATGGTTTCACTGCCGGTTTTCCTTCAGCATCTTTTTGCTGGGCAGTTGCATCCAGAGTAGTTGAACCTGAATTAATCAAATGAATAATACCATTTTTAGCCTTACCTGTTAGTTCATTACCTGTAACTCGCTTTACTGCTTCGGGACTCCAATAGGTTCGCACATCAGAAAATATCTGAGAAGTATTCGTTAACAAATGACCAAATAACATGACAACACCATTCAAACTATCGTTTTCTGTGGCTAAAACAAAGGCTTCACGAATACCATTCCAATCAAAAGACGAATTTAAGATAGCCTCAGTAAAATCAGCATTCGGTTGATAGTCGGTCCATTGACGTTGCCCCTGAAAACCTCCAAGAATAGCATTCCGACCCAAGCCTTCTTCACGATACCCCATTTCAATCAGTTTAGGGTTACCTATCATCATATCCCGACAAATCAAAGTCATCTTCACCATTGTTTCCCATTCATGCTCTTTTCGTGTCTTATCTGCCTGAAATTCCGGCTTATTTCTGTCATCACCTTCCTTGCAATTTTCCTTTGTCCACTGCAATGCCTTATCAAACTCACCTTTGTCAAATATTCCTTCATCAATCCGACGAAGAATTTCTGTACTATCAACAAATTCAGTTCTTATACCCAGATAATCCTGAAAGAAATCTGAATTCACCATTGATCCGGCGATTCCCATTGAGCTATAACCAATTGATAAATATGATTTACCGTTCATTTGAGCAACTGCTAAAGCAGCTTTAACAAAACGAAGTATTTTAACCTTTACATCATCAGGGATGGTTGTATCACCTGCATCCTGCACATCACGTCCGTAGATTCCGAAAGCCGGCAATCCTTTTTGAGTATAACCAGCTAGTGCAGCTGCCAGATAAACAGCTCCGGGTCGTTCTGTTCCGTTAAAACCCCATATTGCTTTTGGAATCAAGGGATCTGTATCCATCACCTCCGTTCCATAGCACCAACATGGAGTAACGGTAACTGATACCCCAACCCCTTCTTTTTTAAATTTGGCTGCACACATAGCTGCTTCAGCAACTCCTCCAATACAGGTATCAGCAATAACACACTCCACTTTTTCACCGCCAGGTGATCTTAAATTGGATTCAATGAAAGTTGCAGCAGCTTTTGCTAAAGTCATAACCTGCTGTTCTAATGATTCTCGAACCCCTCTTTCTCTTCCATCAATAACTGGTCGAATACCAACTTTGAGCACATCGCCTATTAATCTGTTTGCCATTTCACTTGTATTTAGATTGTAACTGATATGGTCAAAAATCACATTTACCCATAAAAAATAAAATATCCAATATTTGTATATTTGTATCTATTTGAAACATTCAGTAAATGAAAAACTCCCTTCATCTTCCATACAAAGGCGACCCATCCGACATTCTTCAATACTTTCCTAAATACAATCTGCAAATACATTGTTGTCGATATTGGTGGCTTGAAAGATGGGAATACAGAGAGTTATCTTTTCCATACTGGAGAATTTATTACAATAATAAAAAAGGAGCTTTTATTACATCTGGAGATAAAACCATTGAATTACTTCCCAATAAAATTTATCTGATTGCACCAAACACCTCCTATTCCACCCATTTGTTTAATCATAAAATACCTACAAAAGGTTACGATTTAAAAGGTGGTAGAATAACCTCAGAATACCAATCCACTAATTCAATGACATCTCTTTATATTGACCACCTGTATATTCATTTTAACATTGGTTTCCCATACGATAATATTTCACCCGGTATCTTAACCTTTGACATTAGCACGCATTTAATGAATAAGATTAATATTATCACGAAACACCTTGGTATTGATAATAAAGAATTTAGTTTCTCCACCTTACTAACCATTCAATCATTAATTATTGATTTACTGGCAGAAGTAAATACAAAACAATGGGAATTACCCACTGGAAATCACCACATTCTTGAATCTCTAAACTTTATCGAGAATAATATTGGTAACCATTTAAGTAATCATACATTGAGCGAAAAATGCAGGTTAGCAACTAATACATTCACTCGATTATTCAAGCAAGAGACAGGAATGTCTCCACAAAACTATGTGAGACAAAAAAGAATTGATAACGCTTGTATACTTCTGCATCACTCTGATGAAAGCATGGATGAAATAGCAATCAGAACTGGTTTTACAAACAGATATCATTTCACAAGAATATTTAAACAAGTAACCGGGATCTCACCTGCTAAATATAGAAAAGAATTTAAGATCAACTAAGCGTAAGCCTAAGACAATCTTCAATATTTACTTATCTTAGCACTTCTGTTAACCCTACTCTATCATTATAATTTATAGACTTTATTAAAATGCAATATCTTCTTTCTTTACCGGAGAATTTGGTTTCTGTTTTTCATGATATCACAAAGCATTCAGTTGAAAACTGGTTTGTAGCTTCCGACCCAGTGGGCACAAAAATTGGGTCTGGTGGTGGAACAGCACACCTGATAGCGGAACATATTAAAACCCGGAAAGATGCAAATCTTGGGAACTATCTCAAACAGGAAAAGAAGATAATTATACATGCGGGAGGACAAAGCAGACGATTACCAGCTTATGCTCCGGCAGGAAAGGTATTATCGCCCATACCTGTCTTCAGATGGAGTCGTGGTCAAAGTCTGGATCAGACTTTATTGGATTTACAAACCCCGCTTCTTGATAAAATGATGGAGGCATCCAATGAAAACCAAAACACTTTAATTGCCAGTGGTGATGTAATGATCTTGGCAGATGACCTGCCCTTTGAATTACCCAATGCAGATGTGGTTTGTCTGGGCATTTGGGTTGATCAACATCTGGCATCGCGCCATGGTGTATTTTTCACCCCCCGAAACAATCCGCAACAGCTGGATTTTATGCTTCAAAAACCATCCCACAACGATATTGAAGATTTAACAGGAAGCCATCTTTTTATGATGGATATTGGCGTTTGGATTTTGAGTGACCGAGCTGTTGAATTATTGATGAAGAAAAGCGGCTGGACCGGGAAAGGATTTGCAAACGACATTCCGGATTTCTATGATTTATACAGCTCGTTTGGAACCTGTTTGGGTGATCATCCTACACAAAACGAGGATGAAATAAATGACTTATCAGTAGCTATTCTGCCTCTTGATAAAGGAGAATTCTACCACTTTGGAACTTCGCGTGAATTAATTACATCAACCGAAAAAATTCAAAATCGTGTTCAGGATCAACGCAACATCTGGCACAACAAAGTAAAAGCACATCCTTCGCTCTTCGTACAAAATGCACTGACGGAGATCAGCTGGAACAACGAGCATAAAAATATATGGATCGAAAACAGTCATATCCCTTCTGGTTGGAGTCTGCATCATAATCATGTTTTAACCGGAATATCTGAAAACAACTGGAATATTGATATTCCTGCCGGAGTCTGCATTGATGTTGTTCCTGTTGGCGATGAACTATTGTGTATTCGTCCGTATGGTATTGATGATGCATTCAGAGGTGATTTATCTGATACTTCGACCTTATGGATGGGGCAACCTTTCAGCCAATGGTTAGAAGAGCGAAACCTGACACTTAGTGATATAAACTTTGAGGAAACAGCAGATCTTCAGGCTGCCAATATTTTCCCATTAATTAAGTCAGATGAAATTAGTGAGCATCTGATTAACTGGATGATTAACCCATCGAAGGACGAAGACATAAAGCAATTATGGTTACAATCTGAACGTTTATCTGCTGATATGATTAGTGCTAAGGCAAATCTTGCCAGAGAAGACAAACAACGAGGACTTTTCAGAAAAGAAAATCTCAAATTTTTAGCAAAGAATTACTCAAAAAGCGTGTTCTATCAGGCAGACCTAAAAAAAACAGCTAAGGAGTTTGCGTCAAATAACCTTGATGTGCCAAATATAAGCGAAGAAACAACATCTATGATGATTCGTTTTTCTGACTCTATGTTTCGATCAGAAGTAAAAAAGAATAAAGGACTGGAATATGAAAAAGATGAGCACCTTGCTTTTAAAATTCTTCAAAACGTCATAAAAGATTCATCAACATCAAAGGTAATCCCACAACTAAATATATATTCCGATCAGATTATCTGGGGCCGTAGCCCTGCTCGTTTGGATCTTGCAGGAGGATGGGCAGACACACCACCTTTCTGTATGCAATTTGGAGGAAGTGTTATGAATCTGGCAGTTGAACTAAACGAACAGCCACCAATTCAGGCTTACATTCGATTGTCAACAGAGAAAAAAATTACTCTTAGATCCATTGACAATGGGGTATCTGAAGTTATAACAACCTTTGAAGATCTGGCTCAATATAATGCTGTAGGATCGGCTTTCTCAATACCGAAAGCTGCTTTAAGTCTTGCTGGTTTTCACCCCGATTTTTGCGCACTCAAATATAAAAGCCTCGAAGATCAACTGAGCGATTTTGGAGGAGGCTTTGAAATATCGATGTTGGCAGCCATACCCAAAGGATCGGGCTTGGGAACAAGCTCCATTTTGGCCGCTACTCTTTTAGGTACTTTAGCCGATTTTGCCAGCTTATCGTGGGACCATCAAACCATTTGTCACCGCACACTTATCTTGGAACAATTACTAACAACTGGTGGTGGATGGCAGGATCAGTATGGTGGAATATTGCCAGGAGTTAAGCTATTGGAATCAGAGCCGGGAACTCAGGAAAAGATGAATGTTCGCTGGTTGCCTGATCAGGTATTTACCGGAACCGATTATAAAGAAAACTGGTTATTGTACTATACGGGTATCACGCGTGTTGCAAAAAATGTATTACAGGATATTGTGCGCGGAATGTTCTTAAATGAAGGACAGCGGCTACAAACTCTGCAGGAGATAAAACAACATGCCTACCGAACAGCCGATGCTATACAACGCTATGATTTTGAAGCAACCGGCAAGATGGTTAGCCATTCATGGAAATTGAATCAGCGTCTTGACTCTGGAGTTAATACTCCGGAAGTACAGAAAATTGTTGATCAAATTGATGATCTTGCCTATGGTCATAAGCTATTAGGAGCAGGCGGTGGTGGTTTTATGGTAATTTGTGCAAAGGACCCTGAAGCTGCAGCACGTATAAAAAATACACTGACAACAAATCCGGTTAATGACCGTGCCCGTTTTGTTAAAATGGATATCAGCCAATCGGGATTCAGAATTTCAAGGTCTTAGAAAACAAAAAAAATCGCCTCATAAAATTGAGGCGATTAATATTGAACCTTGGGTTCCTAAATTTTAATAGCGCCACCTACTTTGGCTCTAAAACCAGCACCACTTTATTAAAGTCAGCAGCCGCATTAACCACATTTTTAAATCCTTCGAAGTGGTTTTCAGTCACAAATATTTCCTTATAATATTCGTCAACTTTAACCTTATAAACCTGACCTTCATAAGTATATTGAGAGTCAAAAATAAATATGGTTTCGTCTCCTTCCTTTTCAATTACTGAAATCACAGAAGCTTCAGGATTCTTTATTTTATAACCATCAGGAACCGTAAATACAATTTCTCTGTAGTAAGAGCGATTAAAGTCGTTTTCTGCTTTAGGATTTCTTTCATCCTCGAAATACATTTCTGTTTGCGGACCAATGGTATTTCCCAAATGAAGGAGCAGTTTATTTCCGGCTTGTTCGACAAACGAATTGGTTTCAACAATTGAATGAATCACCATATCGGCATCATCCATTTTATCCTGTTCTGGCTGTGGCTTTGATAATTCCAAAAGACTAGTCTCTGTTTCAGGAGCTTCAATGGTCATCATATTCTGAAGAATATTCTTTTTTTGCTGTTCATCTGCCATATTATAAATCTGACTAATAAATCCACCACTTAAACCCTTAAATCCAACCCAGGCATCTACCTTGGCCTGAGCCTTATCCACATCAACCCCAACATTAATGTACATATTGTGATAATTTTCATCAGCACTACTTGGTTGGATATATTTGATTTTAGCTATGGCTGATTGAAAAGTGCCGATATTTACCAATTCAACAAACAAACCATAATTAGCCGAGCACATTCCATCGAAACAGCCTAATCGATAAGAATAACTGGACGGATCGATATACGTTACTGCATCCGGTAAATAAATCAGGTATTCTTCCAGATAATTCCATGATTGAAAATCCGGATCGAATTTTACATTATCCCGCTTTGAAGTGAGAACAATCTGATGATTGATGCCATAATAACTAAATAGTTTAGCTATCAAACCTGCCATACCTCTGCTACTGGTAACCTTGTTTTCGTATACAAACGAAATATTATCAAACTCAGGCGAATGAAACTCCTTAATAAATACATTTTTCTTCAGATAATCTTCTATATGAGCAGCTTTGCTAACATTATCGCCTTGCAAAGTTCCAATATCAGCAATCCACTTTTTTAATGTTTTTTCATCATTGTTCAAATACATCATCTCGTAGATACGTTGAGCTGCATCATCCCAAGTAAGCGACTGACTTTTACTTCTGCCCAGATTATAGTCTAATCGATAATCAATTCGTTGACGACGAGGTGTGTCATAATTGAATTTTTCACCTTTCAATGCATCAATATTTGTTTCTTCACAGATATAGCAATTACGTTCATCGTCCAACACCGAATGACTTATATCTGAAACTCCGTTATATCCTTTGAAATCATACAGAATGGTTTTGGGAGTAATCATCTCGAAATATGCCTGTTGCACCGGATATTTATATTGAAAATACAAGCGACCAAAGTTATCGGAACTGACTTTATTAATGACATAATACTCCACATCATCACCCTTTTCAATTCCGTCAATGGCAAAAATCTTATAGGCATTACCACTTCCTTCTTCTTTTATTTCTTTGATGTTGTTCTGATCAAATTCGACCACTTTCCCATTTGGTTTCACTACTCTGGCTCTTATCTCCTGTACATCTATCACATCTCTTAACGAAACTGAAATTTTATTGAAATTATTGATTGATTCTTCATTGTTTAGCCTGTATTTTCGATGTATGGTGTGTTTGCCTATTAGGTTTCCTTCTTCATCATGATAGTAATCCAGTCTTTCATCGAGTAAAAGCCCAACAACATTTTCGTTCATATATTCAGGTTCAACAGCTGAATATTCAGGTTTGGGCTCCCAAAGTGGAGTTACCTTATCTTTTGTATCAGCTAACGCTGTTACCAATGAGAAACTATAGGCTAATAATATCAGGTATTTCATCTATATAATTTTAATGTCAGATGGAACAGCCAAAGAAATTGGTAAATCAAATCTAATATGGCCGTTTCATTTGTATTGTTGTTAGCTTTATTCTAAATCTTTTTTAGTACTAATGTGGATCGGTACTGTTTTCTAAGTTTATTCACCATTTCATTCCAAGTATTCAAATCATCGCCAATCAGGTAAAAGAAATTAAACCTGATTGTATTGCTCATGATAACTTTATTATCCTGCTTCTCATAGGTAATATTAAAACTGCATAAATCAGAATTAAAATGAGAATCTTCAGGCACATAACTTACTTCATAACCCTCAGGAATTTCAAAAGCTGAGATGTATTTCTCAGTACAATAAAAATCATTCTGGATAGGTCCATAAATATTGCTGGTATCAATCACCATTTCCATATATGGTTTCTCCAAATGCAGATTCACATAAATTTCATCTTCGAAATGCTTGCAGTAATCCTGTAATTTAAATTCATAATCAATCTTGGCAGGTTTATCATGCTCAAATAGGTTATAAACCTTATAATCATCAACGTTGAATTTATTATTTCCTTTATTGAATAACCGGCTAAAACTTTTATCGTATTTATCAGCTTTAACACCATCCATAGCATAAGCCAACTCAACTTTATTAAAACCAGTATGAATTCTTTTGGCTTTTCCTTTTATAGTATCATTTTCAAGTGTAATATTCACTGAGTCTTTTATAACACTGTACTCTGCTGGTGAAACAGGCATTTCAACAATCTTATAATTTTTCTCATCCTGTTCAACCAATATTTGTTTACCCTGTATATGATAAGGAACAATTCCATAATCGAGGTATTTAAAGGTGCCATCCATCACAATAACTGAATCACCTTTCTGATATCCTGCAATCATGTGATTGTCAACCGAAGTTAATGGGGTTTCGGTATATTTGTATGGCAGATGACGTGTGCCCACCCAAACAAATTTCCCCTCTAAACCGGATAACAACAGCATTTTACGAATTAAGCTTGACATACCTTTACAATCGCCAAAACGCTTTTTAAATACATCAACAGCTTTCATTGGTCTAAAACCGTCATAACCATCTTCGTAAGCAATGTACTTAATGTTATTTTGAACCCAATAATATATCTGACGTGCCTTATCATCATCACTCAAACCTTTGGTCAGCTTTTCAACCAATTGTCTCAGCTCATTTGATTCATCAGTATTGGCATCAACAATATATTGATGCATATAGCCGTACAAATCATCTACCGTTCCAAAATACTTTTCTTTCTTGCCATTGAGGTTCACCTCTTTAATGTAGGCCATTATATGAGGACTAAATTGTCGTATTGAAAAATATTTACCACCGTAGTATTCGAAGCGATCAATTTTATTGACTTCCAGCTCAATGTAATTATACTTTCCTTTCGAATATTCCTTTGTTATCAGATTAAAACCATCAGTATTGCGAAGAAAATAACCAACATCAATATCACGGTTTATTTTCAATACCACCTTTGATTTTATTACCGGAATATATGACTGAAAATATGCACTGCGTAAAAAATGAGCATCGTTATATACAAATTTGTATTCAAGTGATGTAAGTGCTCCTTCCTTTAACGATGGAAATGAGAATTGTACCAGTTTTGAATCATCGTAAAACACACTACCGTCTGTATTGTGTGTTTCTTTGAAATTATCAACGGTTACTTTCTGATACTTATTACCATTGGGAACCATTGTGTAAGCATCCTTATCAACCAGCTGACAAAATGAACTGAAACTAATTAAATCGTTGGTAAACTCTTTTGAATACTCATTCAGGATTAACATTTCACGTTTCACAGTTTGAGTAACATTCAAACTATCATCAACAATATCAAATACAAATACTTCCTCTTTTTCAGTTATGACTGCATTATACTTCGAGTATTCTTTTTTTAACTTTTCAAAATCGTAGCTTTCTTTTGCATTGATGGCAACTGAAAGTACAATAACGATCATTAACAATAATCTCTTTCTCATGCTCACTAGCTTTTCACCTCTGTAAATCGTCCATTTATATAGTTCACCTTCCTGGTCACTTTTCCAGAAGAGTTGTAAAAGGTCGTTATTCCATGTTCATTATCTGATTTCCAGTTTATAGTCTTTTTAAGCTTACCGGTTTCATAGTATTGCTGTTCTTCCCCTTCTCTTAGATCGGCAATGCTGGTATATTTACTTTTCAATGTTCCATTACTGTAATACACTTCGGTAATTCCTTCGGACATTCCATCTTTCATTTCTTTTTTAAGCCGGAGCTGACCTTTACTATCATACTTTATAAGTCTTCCATTCTGCAGGTAGTCTTTATAATCTGAAATGTAGCTCTTTTGACCATTATCATAGTATGCCTCAATGGTAAAGTCTCCTCCTTTTACATATATGGTATCACACAAAGCACCATGTTTTTTATATTGATATCCAATTAATTCATCTGCATCATAAATTAATTTGATCATTAGTTCGCCGTAATCATCATATTGATAGGAATCTCCTTGTAACTCGCCAATAAAGTATTCTTCTTTTTCTTTCAGTTGGCCATTTTCATGCCATGATGTACAGATTGAATCTTTTTCGTCAGAATAATAATTACATATCATTTCCTTTGCACCATTTTCGTGGTAATAATCCCAAATCCCTGTCTGCTCACCATTCAGATATTTTCCTTTAGCTGCCGGTTTACCATTTTCGTAATAACGAACATAGTCACCTTCTGCAACACCAATTTCCATCATTCTTTTTGAAAGGACATTTCCACTAGGATAAAACCATGAAAGTGGTCCATTAAACATACCTGCCAATGTGTTTATCTCACAATTCTTAGACTTTCCATCGTCTCCCCAAAGATTGACAACAGACTCCTTAGCAAGATCTGTATAAGAAATAGTATCTCCATTTTCATTCAATTGTAAATAATCTAGAACCTTTCCCTGGAATAGCTTTCTCTTTTCAGTAAGTTTACCATTTACACCATATGAATAATCATATCCTACCGATTCTCCATTCAGATAATAGGTAAGACCTTCTAACTCTCCTTTAGAATTATATTTAAACCAGTTATCGTCGGTATTATTATTTTTATAATAACCTTCTGTTTTCACTTGTCCGTTTTTCTCATAAGCAGTGTATTTACCTTCCAGTTGTCCGTTAACATATGGAGTAACCACACTTATCTTACCATTTGGATAATACCTGATCATATCTCCATTCAACTGATCATCTACATATTCATATTCACTTTGGAGTTGCCCATTTCTATAAAACACTTTCCACTTACCAACTGATTTTCCTTTATTCAACTGGCCTTCGGTTAGTTTTCTACCGTTTATGTCGTAGGTAACAAAGCTAAAGGTTCCCTCATCATCTCCCGAAACAGCATACCTTTCACCATTGCGATTAATGGATGCTACCTTTACAATAACACCATTTTTATAGATTTCTTCGAGATATAACTCACCATTTCGATTGTAAAATGCCAGCTGCCCTTCTATTTCACCGTCAGAATTAAAGTTACGTATTGATTCAATTATACCATTATGATAGAAGACCTTATACACTCCATTTAATTTACCATCCACATAATTGGCCTTTGAATTGAGATTACCATTCCTAAAATAAAAGCTCCACGGACCATCCTGATTGCCATCTTTGTACATTCCGGTTGCATAAAGCTGACCATTCATAAAATATTCACGCGATAATCCATCCAGCTTTCCATCTTTGTAATATTCAACCAACGATGTATCGCCTGTACTGAAAAAGCGATAATAAGGTCCGTCTAATTCACCTTCTTTATAATTAAATTTATCTCTAACCTTACCGTTAATGTGATAACTTACTCCTTTGCCATTTCGAACACTGTTGGTAAACTCCACCTCGTCACTTTTCATTCCGAAATAATTATACCAGGTTACCAAACCATTTACTTCCCCGTCTTTATAAGGAATCTCTACGCTTTTATTTCCATTATCGAAATAACCTATGTAATAACCGTTCAACTTACCTTCAACATATGTTTCAGTCGACTCCAAATCTCCTTTAGCAGAGAAATATCTCCACGGCCCCACCTTTTCTCCTTTTTCAAAACTGCCCTTGGCCTGGAACATTCCATTCGAATAAAAGTACTCCCAAGGACCTGTTTCTTCATTCTGATCATTTACATCACCTATGGAATAAATCTTTCCATTGTCGAAATAAGCAAAATCATATGGTTTATCTTCCCCATCAAGATTTGCCTGTCGTTTTTGCTTTATATATGATAACTGAGATCCGGTTGAATAAAAAGCCTTCAGATCCTTCTCGTTTTTTGAGAAATATTTCTGTACTGATTCTGCATTAGTAGAAAGCAACAGAGTATTCAACAATGGCACCAAATGTCCACCTTGCTTGATCGATTGAAAGAAAGGATAATACATCTTTACCCAGAAATCATCCTGCATTTGATCTAAGGGAAGTACATCAAATACCATTTGAGTTTGCTTAACCAGATTGGCATTAAAATCGATTATTGAAGGATATCGATTGGTTAATACAATCTTCGCCTTGATATAATGATCAACTTCTTCGAATAATGAATTATCTATTATTGGCTCGATAAACTGCCCCATGGTAGTATCAAGGTAGTTTCCTGAAAAATTCTCAAGATAAACCAGCATTGCATTGCTTCGCTGACTATTGGGTTCGAGCGCTAAAAAAGTCTCCAGTGATAACAAAGCACGGGTGTACATCTTTTGTCGTGCAGCCATAATAGCCAGCATTCGATGACTTGAAGCATGATATGGATTGCCAGTGGCTGACTCCTGAAAACAGGCTAAAGCATCATTATAATTTTCCAATCGGTAGTAGGTAATTCCAAGATTAAAATACAACAATGGTTCAAAAGGAAACTTTTCAATGGCTTGTTTATACACAGCTATTGCCATATCTGTATCACCTATATTATCGTAAGCAGTTCCTTTGGTTCGCATCAGGTGCATAACATTATCACCTTTCAGCTTTAATCCCTGATCAGCTATCATAATGGCACTGTCATTCTCACCTTTTTGCATGTATGTCATGGCCAGTTCGGCGAGCATCCATTGGTAATTCGAGTCGTTTTCATGAATGGTTCTGAACTGACTGATCGCCAGGTCATACTTTCCTTCGTCATAGGATTTCATGGCTTCTTCCATTACTTGCTGCGAAGGAATCTGTTGAGAGAATGCTACTGAAACAAAAGTAAAGAATACAAGAACAAAAAATAATTTAGGCATAATAAATGCGTGTTTCTGTTATTAGTAATTACTAATCGCAACAACAAGAGATACAAATAAGAATCTACCTTCCACAGAAACAAATAATGTTACTTTACTTACCCTTACAAATATTTGACAAATTGTTATCGCAACATGTCGCTAATGCAAGTTGAAAATACATTAATTTAGTTAAATTAAAAATCACTTAGCTTATTTAGAAGAATTAAAAAGACGCTAAATGATGTACAAAATCATACCAAATATTATCACTTAGTAATTACTGTTTTATTAATATTTTGAATATGATGCAGAATATGAGTTAGCTATAATTCGCCTTCTCTCTTTTTTAATTTCCATCTACGATGGCTCCACAACCAAAACTGAGGTGCATATCTGATATTTTCTTCCAAAGCACGGGCAAATTCTTTGATTCCTCCATTATCCTTTATCCCATCCTCACTATTCGTAAGCTTAATAAAAGTTACTTCGTAATAGCCTCTTTTAACAACCTTAATAAATGGAAATAACAAGACTTGTCCTGTTTTGGAAGCCATCACTTCAGCCCCTTTCAAAAATGCGGTTTCTTTACCTAAAAACTGAACCCAACTTCTTGATGCTTTATAATAAGGACATTGGTCTCCAATAATCAGATTAAATGATACAATACCATCTCTTTTATATTGTAATATAGTTTTGTATCCATATTTAGATTCAACACATTTAACTCCAAAACGGCTTCGCATTCTCAATATCAATTCATCAAAAAATTGACTGGTTTGCTCCTGATACAAGGCTGTAAAACTATAAGGGCGCACTAACGGAAGACTACCAAACCACTCCCAATTACCATAATGAGCCGCATAAATAATTGCACTTTCATTATTTTGTTTTAACTCATCCAAGAGTTCTGGATTCGTTATTTTAAAACGTTTAATAAGTTGCTTGGGCGATATTGTTAGAGCCTTTAAAGACTCAAATACTAAATCGCAAAAATACTTATAGAAACCCTTTACGATTTGTTTTATCTCTTTCTCATCCTTTTCCGGGAAGACACTAGTTAGGTTACTTAAGATTATTTTCTTTCGGTATCTAATTACATAACATAAAATAAATGCACAAGCATCCGAAATCAAATAGAATATCCATAAAGGTATGTATGATAAAGAATATAATAATATCTCTAATAGAAAATTAAGAAACTTCTTCATTGTTTTTTCATTGAATAAAGCGCCGGATAAAATTATACTTATTAAATTCTCTATCAAAAAATCTAACCATGATTTAGTTTACTCCTAACAAAAAGACAAAAACAATGACCTATACATCAATCACTTCCGCATCAATAAAAAAAATAGCCGACAGAACATCTCCTGTCGGCTATCATAACATGTTTATCTAAATTAACCCAATAACGTCTTAACGTTTTTGTATACAGCATCAGCTGTAAAACCAAATTTCTCATCCAACACTGTGTAAGGTGCTGAATAACCAAAATGATCCAAACCAGCAACAAAACCGTCGGCACCAACTAACCCTTCTAAGGTTACAGGTAAACCGGCAGTTAAACCGAATTTAGCAACTCCGGCAGGCAATACTGATTGACGGTATTCTTTTGGCTGAGATGTAAATAATCCATCAGAAGGAACTGATACTATACGTACCTTAACACCGTCAGCTTTTAATTTTACCGAACCTTCAACCAAAGTAGCCACCTCAGAACCACTAGCCAACAAAATTACATCAGGAGTACCTTCGCAATCGTCAACAATATAAGCTCCTTTTGCAGCTTGTAGAGCTTCTTCGTAACGGTTACCTCCTAGAGCGTAATTACGTCCCGAGGCAACTAAACATTAATTACATTTATAGTGCAAGTAAAACTAGTTTCCTATCTGAAGCAGATAATTAACAATCAGTGCAAATACTAAATATTTAAACCATGCAAATTATGCGTGTTTTCTTAAAATCTTTGGCTTGTTGATTTTAATTAGGCAGCCACGCGAAAGATTCACAAGATAGCATTAGGGTTACCAGTTGAAAAATTTGGATACTCCTAAAAACTGGAATATCACCTCCTTTTACAGGAAACTAAAACTAAATATAAATCGTTAACTTTGTAACAGATACAAAATTGATTGCTATGAATCTTCAAGCTAAGAAACTGGAGTTAGTCCAGATGATATTAAATACGGATCAACCGAAATTATTGGAAAAGGTGAGCCGATTGCTTAAGCACCATAAAGAAACTGATTGGTGGGATGAACTGCCTTTGTCCGTTCAGCAAGCTATTGAAGCAGGTATTGAAGAAGCCGACCGAGGAGAAGTGACGCTTCATGAAGATGTTATGAAAGAGGCTCGACAAAAATACGGCTTGTAAGATGAAGATAACCTGGTCTGCACAAGCAAAGCTGGATTATTACAAAGTGTTGGATTATCTGCATGAAAACTGGAGTATTAATGAAGTTAAAAGCTTCATTGATAAAACAGAAGAAGTACTTAATGTTATTAAAAAACATCCTCAATCATTTACTGAAACATCACGCGTAAAGAATGTTCGAAAAGGTCTTGTAACAAAACACAACTATTTGTTTTATAAGGTTATGCTAAAAAAGAAGGAGATTATCTTGTTGACCTTCTGGGATACTCGACAGGACCACCAGAAACTTAAATACTAATTCAACGCTCGGCGTAATTTGTAATTAAGTTAAACTTATTAAGTAGTTTGCAACTACCAATGCTCAGGTTCATCTCATAATGTATCTTATTCACAGACTACTAAATAGATCAAAGGGTCAAAAACTTCGCTAATATATTCGACCAAAATCAAAAGAATTCAAAGATAATAAACATGAAACTAGCCTTTTTTTACGTCTTATTAATAGGTACAATTTCCTTTTCCTGCACAGAAAAAGGAAAGCCTCTGCATGAATATGATAGTAATGGAGTTTTAATTAAAAGCACTTACTTTAAAGATTCTCGCCCTTCAAAAATTATTAAATTCCATAATGACACTATTGTAGAAGTTATATATCTGGACAAAGAAAATAAAAAGCATGGCATCTGTTATAAAAAGAATCTAGGTGAAGATTATTATTCGGAAACGAATTATATACACGGCCAAAAACATGGAAACGTTTATGTTATGTTTGATGATGGAAGTCGTATAGTTCAGCCCTTTAATCATGGAGAAGTACATGGTATTGAATATTTTTACAATTCCTCAGGCAATATAGACTCAGAAATTTTTTGGATAATGGGTAAACCACTAATTGAAAAGGATATAACTTATCTTTCTAAAGGTGACAAGATATATTGCACTGCTTTTGAGAATAGAAAAGCAATGCAACAAATTGAAATTGTGATCGACCAAAATAAAACAATGGAGTTTTATAACTTGCTAGAACTTAACGACAGTGGGCATATTACGAAAAAAGTTCCTATTGGCAATTTAGATATTGTAGATGATACAATAGATACTACTAGTATCCATAATGCATATCACTATGTTGACATGCCTGATACAATTTATTTTGGAGACACTTTGATTGCTAAAATTAAAATACCAATTCCAAATATAAATGGGTGTATTATGAAGTTGAAAGTTGGAAAGTTAAAAAATGACTTAAGTCTTGAGGCTGGTTATATTGAATACACTTTTGAAAAAAACAGTTTGGAAGTCGAATTGCCTATTGACAACTATGAAGTTGGTTATAATTTAATTACGGGATATGTACAATTGGTGAAAGATGATGTATTAATAATGACGAATTTATTATTTGAAGATGTTATTGTACTTCCTGCCAAATAGATTGTAACATACGGTCCTTAACCCGCCCAAGTTTGCAACTTCGTCTGTTAAATAAGCAGTTGATAACTAATAATGCACAAGTATGCGTATAAGTTATAGTAGTCACACACTACTAAACATATCAAACGTAGTCAAAGACTTCGTTTAGCTGTTCTTCCATACAAATGTCTTGGCATTTTGGCACAAAAAAAAGCCGGTATAGTTTCCTACGCCGGCTTTACAAACATGTTTATCTAAATTAACCCAATAACGTCTTAACGTTTTTGTATACAGCATCTGCTGTAAAACCAAATTTCTCATCCAACACTGTGTAAGGTGCTGAATAACCAAAATGATCCAAACCGGCAACAAAACCGTCGGCACCAACTAAACCTTCAAGGGTTACAGGTAAACCAGCAGTTAAACCGAATTTAGCAACTCCGGCAGGCAATACTGATTGACGGTATTCTTTTGATTGAGATGTAAATAATCCTTCAGAAGGAACTGATACGATACGTACTTTTACACCGTCAGCTTTTAATTTAACCGAACCTTCAACCAAAGTAGCCACCTCAGAACCACTAGCCAACAAGATTACATCAGGAGTACCTTCGCAATCGTCAACAATATAAGCTCCTTTTGCAGCTTGTAGAGCTTCTTCGTAACGGTTACCCGATGCAGCTGGAAGATCAGTGATATTCTGACGAGAGAAGATCATTGCAGTTGGAGTTTTTGTATTTTCCAACGCCATTTTCCATGCTACAGTTGTTTCGATAGCATCAGCAGGACGAAGAACTAAAGTTGAATTCTCGCCGTGGTGGTTTTTCAATTTCTCCATCAAACGGATTTGAGCTTCTTGCTCTACCGGCTGGTGAGTAGGACCATCCTCTCCTACGCGAAAAGCATCGTGTGTCCAGATATATTTAACCGGCAATTGCATCAAAGCAGCCAAACGAACCGCTGGTTTCATGTAATCAGAGAATACAAAGAAAGTACCACAAGCAGGAATCACACCACCGTGCAATGCCATACCGTTCATGATAACAGCCATTGTTAACTCACAAACACCAGCCTGGAAGAAGGCTCCAGAGAAATCACCTTTAGTGAAAGCAGTTGTTTTCTTTAAGAAACCATCTGTTTTATCAGAGTTAGCCAAGTCAGCAGAAGCAACAATCATGTTTTCTACTTTATCAGCCAATACAGATAATACGGTAGCTGAAGCACCACGAGTAGCTGAGTTAGCTTTTTGCTCGATAGCGGCCCAATCGATTTCAGGTAATTTACCTGAGAAGAATTGGTCTAATTTAGCAGCTAATTCAGGATTGGCAGCAGCCCATTCTTTTTGAGTAGCTGCTTGCTCTGTAGCCCATGCTTTCAACTCTTCCTTACGTTTAGCGTAAGTTTCAGCAACCTCAGGGAAGATAACGAAAGGATTATCACCATCGCCACCTAAGTTAGCGATAGTAGCTTTGAAATCGGCACCAGCAGCAGAAAGAGGCTGTCCGTGAGTTGATGTTTTACGCTCGAAGCTTTCGCCTGCAGCAGTAACAGCACCTTTACCCATAATTGTTTTACCAATGATAAGGGTTGGTTTTTCTGTTTCAGCTTGCACATCAACAATCGCTTTGCGGATTTGAGCCTCATCATGACCGTCGATAGTCACAACACTCCATCCCCAGGCTTCATATTTTTTAGCAACATCTTCAGCAGTCACTTCAGCAACAGTAGTTGACAACTGGATGTCGTTTGAATCGTAATACATAATCAGGTTACTCAAACCTAAGAAACCTGCGATACGACCAGCACCCTGGCTGATCTCTTCCTGTACACCACCGTCAGAAATGAATGCATAAGTTTTATGAGCAGTCCACTCACCGAAACGAGCGGCTAAGAAACGCTCAGTAATAGCAGCACCTACTGCCATTGTGTGACCTTGTCCAAGAGGACCTGAAGTATTTTCAACACCACGTAACACGTCCACTTCAGGGTGACCAGGAGTTACGCTATCCCACTGACGGAATTGTGCAAGATCGTCTGTTGAGTAAAATCCTGACAACGCCAAAACACTATACAACATAGGTGACATGTGACCAGGATCAAGGAAGAAACGATCGCGGAATGGATTTGTCATATTTGCCGGATCGTACTTTAAGAATTCAGAGTATAAAATGTTTACGAAGTCAGCTCCACCCATTGCTCCTCCAGGGTGACCTGATTTGGCCTTTTCAACCATTGCTGCTGATAAAATTCGAATGTTATCAGCACCTTTTTGTGCAGCACTTGCCATAGTTCGATTCTTAGTTAATGTTTATAATATTTCAATTTTTTCTATTCTACACTGGTGTCTTCCACCTTCAAAGGCTGTATTTAAAAATGCTTCAATAATTTCGATACAAAGCTCTTTTTCAATGAATCGGGCAGGAACAGTACATATGTTGGCATCGTTATGCTGACGAGCCAACTGTGCAATTTCTGTTTTCCAGCAATAAGCTGATCGAATGTTTTTATGACGATTCAAACTTATATTGATACCATTACCGCTTCCGCAAAATGCCAGCCCTAACTGATTTACTCCATTCTCAACTGATTCTGCCAAGAGATGAGCATAGTCGGCATAATCACAACTATCTCCACTGTTTGTGCCATAATCATTCACCGTAAAACCTTTTTTCTGAAGGTGTTCTTTTACAAATTCCTTCATTTCGTATCCGGCATGATCAGAGGCTAATCCTAACACCATCTTTCAATATGATTTTTTAAGAAAAACCGGGAGAAGTTAATGGCTCCCGGTAATTATGAATCAAGCGAGTGCAGGCCTAAAATCCTGCTTCAGTAAGTTTTCCTAATTTGATATACTTTTCGTAAAGTGCTTTGTAAGCCTCTACATTTTCAGCAATTGGATAATATTCTTTTTCGAATCCCTGTCCCATTGCCTTTTGAGCATCAGCAATTGTAGTATGTACACCTGCTGCAACAGCAGCAAACATAGCAGCTCCCAATGCCACACTTTGCTCTGAACGAGCCACTTTAATTGGCATACCTAACACATCAGCCAATGTTTGCATTACAAAGTCTGATTTTTTAGCCACACCACCGATAGCCACAACCTGGTCTACTTTAACCCCGTTTTCTAGGAAACGGTCAACGATAGCTTTTGAACCATATGCAGTAGCTTCCACCAATGCACGGAAGATACGTGGTGCAGTTGATCCCAGATTTAATCCGGTGATCGTACCTTTTACATTTTGGTCAGCATCTGGCGTACGACGACCATTGAACCAGTCAGTAGCTAGTACAGTTGACTCTTCCATTGGAATTTGTGCAGCCTCATCAGCCAAAGCAGGGATAATTTTATCCATGATGGCTTTCTTCTCCTCTTCGCTAGATACAAATTGAAGTGGCCATTCCAATACACGTTTAAACCATGCATACACATCACCAAAGGCCGACTGACCTGCCTCTAATCCCATCATACCAGGTATTACAGAACCATCCACCTGACCACAGATACCAGGAATTAATTTGTCTCCCAATTCATCTTCAGGAGCCACCATAATATCACAGGTTGATGTACCCATGATACGAACAAATGTATTAGCTTCAATCTCAGCACCTACAGCACCCATATGAGCATCAAATGCACTTACCCCCACAACAACATCAGTTGACAAACCTAATTTGGCAGCCCACTCAGCTGTTAGTGTACCGAAAGCCTCGTCACTTGTATATGTATCTTTAAATAAATTTTCACGTAATCCTTTTAATTCAGGACCTAACTCAACCAAAAACTCTTCGGGAGGAAGACCATTCCAGTCTGTATGCCATAAAGCTTTATGACCAGCAGCACAACGACTTCTCTTCACTTCATTCAAAGCTGTTTTACCGGTTAGTACAGCAGGTAACCAATCGCAATATTCAATCCAGGAAGCAGTGGCTGCTTTAACAGCTTCATCTTTACGCAAAGTGTGCAAAACTTTAGCCCACACCCACTCCGATGAATAAATACCACCTTCGTATTTAGTAAAGTCTACATCCCATTTACGAGCCAGTTCATTAATTTCATCTGCTTCTTTAACAGCAGTATGGTCTTTCCATAAAATAAACATAGCATTAGGGTTCTCCTCAAACTCAGGTAACATTGCCAAAGGCGTTCCGTTTACATCAGTTAAAGCAGGAGTACTACCGGTTGTATCAAATGATATACCTACTACATTTTCTGCAACTGAAGAATCACACTTGGCTAAAGCTTCTGCAATAGTAGCTTCCATCACCTCCAAATAATCTTTTGGATGCTGACGGTATTGGTTTTGAGCAGGCACACAGTATTTACCTTCCATCCAACGTGGATAATACTTTACTGATGAAGCCATTTCTTCACCTGTATTTACGTCTACAATCAAGGCTCTTGCTGAGTCAGATCCATAATCCAACCCTATTACGTATTGTTTTTTCATTGTTCTATTTTTTGAATCAGTTAACTAGAAATTAACCATTGCTTTAATTACATTATCACTATATGCAGCTACCTTCTCGAAAGCTAGTCCGGCTTGATCCACCTTATAATCATGAGAGATCATGTTTTGATAATAATCCGGATTACCTGCTATCATATCTATAGCTTCTTCAAAACTATTGTTCTGACGACGGACATTCTGAACACAGATCTCTTTGCGACGCATCATATCCATATTAAAACTCAATGACTGAGTTTCGGGGATACCAACAAACATTAACTTTCCTCCCGGCTTAAGAATTCTTAAAGCCTGATCGAGGGCTTCCTGTTTTCCACAACATTCATACACCACATCATATCCAAGTTCAGCCTGCTTTTTTATTTCTACTTCCTCATCAGGAGTAAAAGCTGAAGCTGCTCCGCATTCTTTAGCAAAATGCTTACGATATTCCAGTGGTTCAATAACGGTAATGTGCTTTTGCCCTCCATGCAGACAAGAGGCCAGCACTGTTAAACCGATAGGTCCTGCTCCTAAAATGGCAACTTTAAAGTCTTTTTGATGCATTGCTGAGAGCTTGTATGCATACAATCCAATTGAAAGGGGTTCTGCAAATGCTGCCAATTGTGGAGTCAAATGATCTGGAACTTTTACACAACAGATTTGTGGTATTACAAAGGTTTCACTCATACAACCTTCCATCTGCCCCGGACAACCTAAAAACTTCTGATTTAAACAGGTATGTCTTCTGTCGTTTAAACACTCTGAACAAACACCACAATAAACTGTCGGTTCGATGGCTACCTTATCGCCAATCTTTAAATCTTTTACTTCGGCTCCTACTTCCAGCACTTCACCAGAAGCTTCGTGTCCAACTCCCCAGGGATATTCGACTACTTGAGAACCAATATTTCCTTCGTTATAATAATGAATATCAGAACCGCATACTCCTACGGATTTGATAGCCACTTTAACTTCATCAGCTTTTACAATGTTAGTCTCCTTAACATCATAAACTCCAATTTTTCTAATTCCGGAAATCTTAACTGCTTTCATTTTTTTAATATCAAGTACAGAGAATTAAGTATCAAGACTAAGCACAAGGTAATATGCTTGTACTTATGTCTTGATACTAATTTCTTCACCTATCCTTGTCCGTAATAAGCATTAGCGCCATGTTTACGGTTGAAGTGTTTTTCTGTCAGATACGGATTCATAGTAGCACGTGGATTAATTTGAAGAGCCACTGAATTCATTTTGGCTACTTGCTCAATCACCACACTATTATGAACAGCATCATGTGCATCTTTACCCCATGAGAATGGAGCATGGTTTTTCACAATTACTCCAGGAACATGCATTGGATTAATATTCTTGAACGTATCAATAATAACCGTGCCTGTTTCTTTTTCATATGCTCCTTCTATTTCTGCAGGAGTCATATCGCGGGTACATGGAATATCACCATAGAAATAATCAGCCTGAGTAGTTCCTAAAATAGGAATATCACACCCTGCATGAGCCCATGCTGTTGCATAAGTTGAGTGCGTATGAACTACTCCACCAATCTCAGGAAATGCTTTATAAAGCTCCAGGTGAGTAGGTGTATCAGACGAAGGTTTCAGGTTTCCATCAACCACTTTTCCATCCAAATCAACAACCACCATGTCTGATGCTTTCATTACATCGTACTCAACCCCACTAGGCTTGATCACAACCAATCCTGATTCACGATCAATCGCACTCACATTTCCCCAGGTAAAGATTACCAGGTTATGTTTTACCAACTCAAGATTGGCTTTAAAAACTTCTTCTTTTAATTGTTCTAACATCAACTAAGTAATTAAATGTTACCAGAAATAAATATAGAACGCAACTGTTAAAGCGATGATAATTACAGTGTGAATTACATCCCACTTACCCCAGCTGGCACGTGTCGCTGCTTTTTGTTCTGGTGTAGCAGTACCAAATACCAAGCCCTGAATTTTTTCTGCACTTGGAGCTTCGGTTACCAAACTCACTACAAATACCACAACCAAACAGATTAACAACATCCAACCACTGAAGAACAGCCAGTTAGTATCATAAAATACTGATTTAAATAAACTATCTGCAGCATCAGCCGTTGATGAGTAATATACTTTCGCACCTAAACGGGTTAATCCGATAATAAAACCAGATAATAGACCCCACATACCACCTTTTGCAGTTGCTCTTTTCCAAAGAACTCCCATTAAGAAGGCAGCTGCGATACCTGGTGCCAATACTGATTGAACATCTTGCAGGTATTCATACAATACATCACCAATGCTACGCATAATTGGAATCCAAAGAATACCCAATAATACAATTACAACCGTTGCAATCTGACCAATTTTCACTAATTTCTTCTCAGGAGTTTCTGGTTTGAAACGCTTGTAGAAGTCAATGGTAAATAACATTGCTGATGAGTTAAACAACGATGCCAATGAACTCATTAAAGCAGCCAAAATACCAGATACAACCAAACCTTTAACACCAGCAGGTAACAACTGTGTTACCAACGATGGGAAAGCAGCATCAGCACTTGGTAAAACATACTCTTGTCCGTTTAAGATAATTCCACCTTTAGCACTCATAGCATAAGCGATCATACCCGGAATCAGGAATAAGAATACAGGAGTCAGTTTTAGGTAAGCGCCAAAGATAGTACCTCTACGAGCCTGAGTCTCATCTTTACCCGATAACACACGTTGTACAATAAACTGGTCGGTACACCAGTACCAGAAACCAATTACTGCAGAACCAATCAATGCTCCCAACCATGGGAAATTTGCATCACGGTTATCTCTGATTAGGTTAACCATGGTATCTCCATATTCATTGGTTTTGGTAGCACCGGCAATTTCCAATACCTGTTCCCAACCACCAACTGCTTTCAAACCTAAGACCAAAATAATTAATGATCCTAATAATAGAATCGGTGTTTGTAATACCGATGTATAAAGAACTGATTTCATACCACCAAAAATGGTATAAACAGCCGTTAAAAGAACCAAACCAACAGCTGAGATCCAGAAGAAATCTATTCCCCAAAGTTCTTCGATACCGAAAACCTGCTGGAATACCAATCCTCCGGCATAAACTGTTACAGCTACTTTTGTTAAAACGTAACTAACTAACGAAATAAGTGAAAGAATAGTACGGGATTCAGGATTGAAACGTCTCTCAAGAAATTCCGGCATGGTTAATACCATACTACGCGAATAAAATGGTACAAATACCCAACCGAGTATTAATATCATCCATCCTTGAATTTCCCAGTGTGCCATTGCCATACCTGATGATGCACCAGCTCCGGCAAGACCAATTAAATGTTCCGATCCAATATTGGACGCAAATATAGAGGCACCAATAGCAATCCATGTTGCATCACGTCCTCCCAGGAAGTAATCTTCTGAGTTGTTAGATTTCTGACTGATAACCCAAATAACGATACCGATCAGAAAGACAAAAAATAGTCCAATTACAACCCAGTCTAATGTTGTCATCATAATAGTTTGTATTTAGTTGTTTAAGAAAGAAGGAGTTGTACGCCTCCTTCTTTCCTTATTTAAGAGTATTATAATCCTTTAGATAAATGATAATACAAATCGTTCCAACGAAGTTCTTTTTTGAACTCAGGAATAGTAGTGTTTTCGTCAATCAATACCAATTCAACACCTGCCATTTCAGCGAAATCTTCCAGATATTCAACTGTTAAGTCATATGAGAAACTAGTGTGGTGAGTACCACCTGCCAAAATCCATGCTGCAGCACCAACTTCGAAGTTTGGTTGTGGAATCCACAATGCACTTGCAACCGGAAGTTTTGGAAGTTTCTTAGACTCGATACAATCAACTGTATTAACGATCATACGGAAACGGTTACCCATATCAATTACAGTTGCAGCAACACCTGGTCCGGTTTTACTTGTAAATACCAAACGTGCAGGATCTGCTTTTCCACCAATTCCCAATGGGTGAACTTCTACGCGAGGCTTATGATCAGCAATCAAAGGACAAACCTCTAGCATATGAGCCTGAAGAATTGAGCTATTCTCACCATCGAAGTTCAACGTATAATCTTCAAGGAAAGAACATCCTTTGTAATCAGGTAAGTTTTGGCTCATAAACCACATATTACGACATAATGCAGCCGTTTTCCAGTCTCCTTCAGCACCAAATCCATAACCATCAGCCATCAAACGCTGTGAAGCCAAACCTGGTAACTGATCAACACCCTCTAAATCATCAAAGTTGGTAGTAAATGCCTTAGCTCCCTTAGCTTCAAGGAAACGACGTAATCCAATTTCGATACGGGCAGCATTCTCAACCTGACCACGAAATTCTCCACCAGCTTTACAGTTATCAGCAAACTCATAATCCTGTTCGTAAACTTTAACCAGCTCAGCAACTTCAGCATCAGTTACTTTATCCTGATAAGCTACTAAATCAGCAATAGGACTGTAGTCAACATGATATCCAAATACTCTTTCTGCTTCAACTTTGTCACCATCTGTTACAGCAACATTGTTCATTTGATCACCGAAACGGATAATCAACATATCACGAGAATCAGCATAAGCAGCAGCTACACGAGCCCATGTTGCGATCTTATCCAATGTTTTTTCATCTTGCCAGTGACCAACAACTACTTTACGATTCATACGCATACGAGCCATGATATGACCAAATTCTCTGTCACCATGAGCACTTTGATTCAGGTTCATGAAATCCATATCGATTTCATTCCATGGAATCTCTTTATTGTATTGTGTATGTAAATGAAGAATTGGTTTACGCAACTCCTGTAGACCGTGAATCCACATTTTTGCAGGAGAGAATGTATGCATCCAGGTAATAACACCCACACAGTTCTCAGCACTGTTTGCTTCTTTACAAATATTATGGATTTCTTTCGATCCGGTTCCGGTAGGTTTTACCACTACTTTCACAGGAATTTTTGACGATGCATCAAATGCAGCTGCTATTTCTTTTGAATGTTCAGCAACTTGCTCTAATGTTTTTGGTCCGTAAAGGTGTTGGCTACCGGTTACAAACCACACTTCTAATTGATCTAATGCAATATTCATCTCTTTTCGATTTATAAATCAGATTAACGTTGTTTTACAAATATGATTAGATAATCTGATCATTAGTTTTTACTTTTATTAAATATACAACTTGTTATAGTACTTTATACTATCATTCTGTTAAAATCAAAGTTTTCCAAGCCGATCAAAAGACTTATCCTTCAAATCGTTTTTAAACTGAAAGTAATAAGCGCCTCTTCTCGATTCGGTTGTATTCTTCTCCTCCAAACGTTCCAACACATTCAGTGACAATACTTTCTTTCTGAAGTTACCCGTATCTAAATCGCGTTGAAATATAGCTTCATACAATCGACGCAACTGAAGCAAAGTAAATTTATCCGGAAGCAACTCGTTTCCAACCAACTCCAAACCTGCTTTAAGTTGCAACTTTTCAAGCGCGTTGTCAACCATTAGCTTATGATCAAAAACCAAGTTTGGCAAATCCTTAACCGACCACCAATGTGCACCGTTTTCGCGAACCTTATCTGAATTATGCTTATCGATACGTATTAAGGCATAATATCCAATACTCATTACCCTACCTTCAGGATCACGCTTTGGATCGGTATATACCTGAACCTGTTCAAGATAAATATCTTCCAAACCCGTAATTTTCTTCAAAACTCTGTGCGCTGCATCATCCGATGACTCTTCTTCCCCAACAAATCCACCCATTAGTGACCATTGTCCTTTGGCTGGTTCAAAGCCACGATGGTACAACAGCAACCTCAGATCACCATCTTCATATCCAAAAATAACACAGTCGATAGCGACATAATATTTGGAAAACTTATTATATTTTTCTCCCTGGTTCATCATTATGCAACAAATGTATAATAGTATTTTGTACTATTATAATTTTGAGAACATTTTTTTACTATTTTTATTAATTCTATTTAAAATGATGTAACTGATTAATTTATTCATTTTGACATAGATCCAATAATAAACCACCATTACAATACACACAATGCACTATAATGGTGACATTTAAACCTGAAAGAAAATAACTTTTCGGGATAAAAATCAGAATTACACTTACGCGTCATTAAAACACGCTGAAATGTTAACTTTTATAAAAAAGAAAGAAATAAAAACGAAGATATTAATTAATAAATGTACAAACTACTTCCATTATACCTGAAGTAATAACTGATCAAGCATTATTGCTCCATTATCCGTTTTTGAACAATGTCTTTGTACGACTTGCCAATAGGGATATATTTATCCAACCCGGCAAGTTTTATTTGATTTCCGTAGAAGGTTGTTATTTTATCAATATTGATGATATATGACTTATGAACACGGATAAAATCTTTCTCAGGCAACAAACCTTCCAGACTACGCAATGATTCCAAAGCAACATATTTTTCTTTGTCACAAAAGTATGTTACGTATTCGCGCATTCCTTCAATGCAAATAATGTTATTGAATTTTATCCGATGAATCTTATAATCTGCCTTTACCAACAGATAGTCTTTGGCAGGCTCCGCAGCCTGTACTGTAACAACTTCCGGTTGAACCACCACCGTTTCCTTATCTGCTACACGATCAAAAGCTTTATTTACACTTTGCATAAAGCGATCGAAAGAAAATGGTTTCAACAGATAATCCATCACATCCAGACTATAGCCTTCCAAGGCATACTCCTGATAAGCAGAAGTAATAACAACCATAGGTTTATGGCGCAATGTTTTCAGAAAATCAATTCCTGAAATCTCGGGCATCTGAATATCAATAAACATCAGATCCACTTTATTGGATTGTAAAACAGCCAAAGCCTTTAATGGAGAATCAAAGCGATCCAAAAGTTCCAGGTTAGGAACCTTTTTTATAAAATCGGTCAGTAATTCTCTGGCCGGAAACTCATCATCAATTACAATACAATTAAGCTTCATTTAAATCAATCTTAAGTAATACTCTAAACTCACTCTCTGTTTGCCCAACATATAATTCATGCTTTTCGGGATAAAGCATTTTCAGGCGTTGACGTGTATTTTCCACACCAATTCCTCCGGGTTCTCCATTTACGTTTTTCCCCAATAAACTGTTTCGAATTTCGAACCGTAGTAATCCTTTTTCAGTAGTCAGCACCATTTTAAGCCACCCTTTCTCAGTATCCTCCAACTTACTGTATTTAAACGCATTTTCGATAAAAGGAATCAACAACATCGGTTCAATCATTAATTGTCCATCTGCTCTGTCAATATCAACATGCAAATTTGGGATTCCCTCAATTTTAACACGCTGAAACTCGATGAAATTTCGAATATACGCTAACTCCTTTGACAATGGCACTTTCTTTCCTTCAGAATCATACAAAACATAGCGAAGCATTTCTGATAATTTCACAATCATATCCGGTGTCTTCACTGAGTTTAGTATCGATAAAGAGTAGATATTATTTAAAGCATTAAACAAAAAATGAGGATTGATCTGCGATTTCAAAAACTTCATCTCATTCTTAAGATTCTGATTCATCAGAGTCATCTCATTCTCATGTTGTTTGCGCGACTCCCCAATCACCCAAAACAAAATACTTATAAATAATATACCAATGGACGAAAGTGTTCCCATACGTATTCCTGGCGGAATTGGCACCCCTAATATTTCTTTCGAAAACGGTGGTTTGCGCCTTTCTCTCATAGCTAAGGAATCACCTTGTTCAAATTCGGGTTTCTGCCTTTTTTGCCATTCGTTATAGTCTTGCTCCCAAACCAAACTATCATTTAAATTTGAAAGTTCTTTGGACATTAAATTACGATCACGGCTAAATTCAACCTGATGATCTCTGTCGTCCGGTCCTTTTAAACCAATGTAATCATCAGTGATATAAAAAAGTATCGATGACACAACTAACACCACACCAACAGATAATACATAAGAAGTATATTTACTCTTACCCAACAAACGTGGTAACAGATAATAAGAGTTGAGATAAAAAAGGATGATATGCATAATTATGGTCCTTCCGGAAAATAATAATGCAACTTTTCTCTCCATCATTACAGATGGGCCATAAAACAAAAGCAGACTATATCCAATCCAAACTATTAAATGAATAATAATACTTGAAATTCTAGGCGGAACTCTCATCTCTCAACTACAATCAACTTAAATTTTAATACAAAAACGGGGAATAAATTTACTTATCCCCCGCAAAATACACCTTTTTAATCTAAACCCAAACAGAGTACTTCAGTTTACCGTTTCATGCTGAATAACCCCTGCTTTTATAAGCTCTTCTCCGCTAACTGTTGGCGACTCGTCATGAAGCAATTTGTTCACAACCATGTCAGCCACTATTTGCGCTTTATCTTTTGATTCGAATAAGTTGTACCCTTTAATGCCAGGTATATATTCCTGATGAATAAATACTTTACCATTTACCATAATCTCATACCCATATCCTTTATCCATGGTAAACACCTGGCTGGAAAATTTTGCATCTGAAGTAAATTCGGCGAATAACAGTGGAATAAAATATACCATTACTACTGCCAATACAATCAGATAATGAAGTTTATATTTCCGAAACAGATTAGTCATTATCGTCTTGCTCTGCGTTTGGATCGAATTTATATACATCATCGAAATATGCACTTGAACTACGACCTGTACCTACAAACGGAACATCATTTAATGTAAATGCAACTGCACCATAGCGAGCTGAACCTTCAAACTCACTTCTCTCTGTCCATAAATCAGTTGATGGATCATATTCCCATGTTCTGACTCCAGGATAACCAGGACCTCCGGTTGCTACATAACCTAATCCACCTGTAGTGAAAGCTGAAGCATAAACCCCAACGATTTCGTAGTCATCATCGTAACTTTCATCTTCGTTAGCATCATTGGCAATCTTTCTTTTCTCAGTCCAGGTATCAGTGTCTGCATCATATTCCCACAAGTCACCCAAATACTCACCATTATCGGTTCCCATACAAACGTATGCCAGGTCATTAATCACAAAGGCTGTACCATTACGTCGTTTACTACCTCCAATACTGGTTACTTTCTCCCATGTATTTGTTGATGGATCATATTTATAGAAATCCTTTAACAAATTACCATCATAACCGGTACCGACATAACCTATATCATTAACTGTAAAGGCAATGGCATCATATCGACCGCTACCCGGGAAATCTGCTTTTTGAGTCCAGGCATTTGCTTCAGGATCATATTCCCAAAGGTCTTTCAGTTTATTTTTACCATCAAAACCGGTTGTTACATATCCTTTACCTGCTGCACTAAAAGCAACTGCACTGTTTCGTCCTACACCAGGAAATTGAGCAACAGATGTTGAATCCCAGGCGTCCTTCTCAGCATTATATCTCCAGAAATCAGTCAATCGCTCATCCTCATCACCATTATATCCGGTTCCTACATAAGCATAATCACCAATTGTAAACGAAACAGCATCGCTTCGTGGAATACCTTCAAAAGAACCTTTCTTTATCCAGTTACCATATAAATCATCATCATCATCATCATCGCTACACGATACAATTAAAAGGGCCATTATGACCATTAACCATGTATAAAAGAAATTTTTTCGCATTGTTATAATTTTGAATTTGAACCAAAACTATAGGCTTGAAAAATCTACATAAAAACTTATCAACGAAAACTTCTCATTTATCCATATTTATCCAATCTTCTTCAACAAAAGTCATTCTTGTCGTTTAGGGAGAATAAACTGACATTCATTGAATTTTATATTTCATAGATAGAGATACGACCTGCATTTGTTGAATAGATTTAATGACTACACGGCTTCCTGTTTTATTTGCATCATCAAATAATTCAGATTCTAAATTGTATGTCATTAATATCGACACATTATAAATTATTTCTTTTTACAGCTCTTACCTTTATTGTTGGACTTTCAGCGTGCGATGAAGGTGACCTGGATGTAGCAAGCGGATTTGTAAGATCATCAACTTATACGGCACTGATTGATACCGTATCGATAAACTTATCCAGTATTAAGGCTGATTCAGTTCAGACTTCTGGTCGTGATGCCGGATTGGTTGGTTATTATAACAACCCGCTGATTGGAGGACAAAAAACGACCTGTTACTTTGCCATCAACATTCCTGAAAGCTTTTCGTGGGATAAGGAAAAGCAAATTATTGACTCAATTTCACTTTTGGTTAAACCCAATGGATACAGTATTGGTGATACCACTTCACTAATGTCATTCAGGGTGCACCAATTAAATGAATTGATTGATAAAGATAACAGTGCTTATCTTTATAATACAAGTCATTTTAGTTATGAGGAAGAACCTCTGGGAAGACGAGATGTTCTTTTATGGCCAGGCGAACAAAAAAGCATTGCTATTACATTAGACAAGCAATTTGCTTCTGACATTATAGATTTTGTTTTAGAAAATAAGAGTGTTTCTACCTATTCAACCTTATTCAAAGAAGAGTTTAAAGGTTTTGTTCTTGAAACAGACACAACCATTACAAAGGCAATGATTGGTTTAAACACTGCATCCGACACCTGTAAATTGAGGCTGTATTCACACATAATCAATCGTGAAAAAGAAAACTATACCATGGATTTTAGTTTACAAACCTCAACTTATCAATTTACTCAGATCGAAGAGAACAATACCAAAGAACCATGGAATAAACTAACGAATGGTACTATTAAACTTTCAGAGACAGAAACAAACTCTGAATGTTTAATCCAGAATGGAAATGGTTATTGTATCCGAATTGACTTCCCCTTCTTAAATAATCTACTTGAAATCAAACAGCAGGGTAGAATCATTAAGGCTGATTTAGTTCTTCGACCGGTAATGGATTATATGAAATATGCCGATTTGCCATCAACCATTTATATTAATGAGATTGATAAGATAAATGGCATTGGAGATTTCCTATATAATTCAAGTGGCGAATATTTAACTCCAACCTTAACCAAGGATATCTTATACAATAAGAATACCTATTATTCATTCGACATTACAAATTATTTGAATGACAGACTGGAAGAAACCATTGTTGACACTGATCAGGGCTTAGCTATTTCTTTTACCGACGATCAGGCCGGAACACAATTAGACTATATGGTAATTGGAGGCCAGTACCATAAAAACTACAAATCACAGTTAAATATTTACTATTACTATTATGATATTCAATAAAAGGCTGATTTTTGCTATCTGCATAAGTCTTCTATCCATCTCGGCATTTAGCCAAAACAATACAGCTTCTCCCTATTCAATGTATGGAGTAGGAAATATTGAATACAAAGGAGATGTTATCAACATGGGAATGGGTCACACGGGGTTGGCTCTTCCATCATCTAATTATATTAATACCATAAGTGCAGCATCGCTCAGTAAAATGGATAGTCTTACCATGCTGTTCAACCTTCAGGCGAAAGCAAGCTTAAGTACTTTTGAGTCATCCTCTCAAAAACAAAGCAATTTTAATTCCAATATCAATGGAATTTCAATGGCTTTCAAAGTGAATCCAAATTGGGGTATGGCTATTACGATATCTCCATATTCAAATATTGGCTATAATATTCAATCAGAAAAAGATATGATTGGCACCAACACAACTTATCCTGTAACCTATACTGGTGAAGGAGGCATATATGAATTGGGTTGGTCGAATGGAGTTGAATTATTCAAAAATTTCTCCCTAGGATTAAAATCTTCATTGCTTTGGGGTAACATTGATATCATTGAAAAATCAGAATATCCTTACATTCTGGGTCAAACGATTTATAATGAACATTCCTATCATGTTAGTAATTTCAATCTTGAATACAGCTTTCAGTATTATATTCCCATCCATAAATATACTTTAAGCTTTGGAGGTAACTATATGTCGGAAACCAGTTTGAACACCTGGTTTAAACAGCGCGTTTACACTGATGGTGACTACGAATATTACTCAGAGAAGACAAATGCCGACAATCTGTTCCTGCCAACCAGCTATGGAGGTGGAATTGCGATTCAGAAGGAGCAAAACTGGATTGTTGCTTTTGACTATCACAAAGGAGACTGGAGTAATATTAATTTGGCCAACACAACCAACAAAACTCGCGATACTCAACAATTCAATTTTGGTATTCAATACAGCCCTCAAAGAAATATTCACCGTTCTATTTTTAAACGAATGCAATATCGTGTAGGTGCCTTTTACGCCGATAATTACTTAAAAATAAAAGATGTTGAACTTAGTGAAAAAGGAATAACTGCTGGTTTTACCATCCCAATGAAAAACCAATCGTTACTTAACTTTGGTTACGAATATAAAGTGGGCGGGAGTTTAAAAAACGGACTGGTTAAAGAGAATTTTCACTCAATAAAACTAGGTTTGACTTTTAACGAAAGCTGGTTTAGAAAAAGTGTTTTTCAATAATTAATGATAGATTAATATTTGCCCATAATCGATGTTGCCGACACTGATTATGGGCTTTGCTTTTTTATGGAATTTAGATTATTAACAACCTATTCTCTTCACACTTATATTCTTATTCTAACACCTCCAATAATTGCCCAAAGAGGTAACATACTATTCAAAAAAACAACCTCAACATCTCCATAATCTCTCTTCACTACTACTGAATAAATTGATTTTTGCTGGTCAATTGAAAAATTTGCAGGAGTAAAAAAAGCCCCTTTATCGATAAAAATGCCCTGTTCTTCTATTTTAATTTCAGTCCTATTAAATAGGATCTACTTTCGAAATCGATATTGAAACTGACACGAAGAGTAACTCAATTTAAACAAGAGTTCATCAGTTTCAGAATGATCAAACAATAATCGAAAGTAAAATGAAAAATATGAAGATAATTAGTACACTGCTTATTCTCCTGATTGGAATAGGCAATTTATTAGCCCAGGATACTAGTTCCAACACATGGACTCTGGAACAATGTATCAACCATGCACTTTCACAAAACATTCAGGTTCAACAAACCCTACTCACTAACTTATCAAACCAGGTTGATGTAGAACAGGCGAAAGCGCAGAAGCTGCCTTCATTAAATGCCTCGGTAAGTTATACTGCCTCATGGTCGGGTTCTGATAATACCAACTCATGGGAGAGTGATTACAGAGACAATCAAAGTAATAACTTTAGCCTTAATTCCAGTGTCACTTTATTCAATAGTGGAAAACTCACCAAACTGATTGAGCAAGCCAAAATTGATATGGAAGCTGGTATTTATGATTCGGAGGCTGTTAAAGAAACGGTTTCTCTAAATATTCTGAATGCTTTTATGCAGGTAATCTTTAACAAAGAAAATGTTGAGAATGCCAAAATTCAAATGGAAGCAACACAGGAACAGGCAGAATATGCCGAAGCCAGATATGCTGCCGGAGCTATTTCGAAAACAGATTATTTGCAGGTTAAATCTCAATTGGCAACTGAAAAATCAAGCCTGATCAGTGCACAAAGTGAGTTGGCAATTTCAAAGGTAAATCTGATGCAGATGATGCTTTTACCTGTAAGTAACGACTTTGATATTTCGTACCCTGAACTAGCTGAAAATATCAATCAGGATTTGCTTCCGGATGCAACCGAGGTTTATTCAATTTCGGCTGACATCAGGCCAACATTAAGGAGCGCTGCATTTCAGAAGCAAAGTGCTGAGCTTAACGAAAAAATTGCAAAAGCCGGATATATGCCTGTTCTTTCAGCAAATACTGGATTATCTACTGGTTACAGCAATACCTTGGATGCCACCTATACTAATCAGTTAAACGACCGTTTTACTCCAAACGTGGGATTAACCTTATCGATTCCAATCTTTCAGAATAAACAAGTTAAAACGAGTGTAGCAAAGGCAAAGATTAGTTATCAGAATGCTGAATTAACTGAAAAAGATGAGCAAAACACACTTCGAATGAACATTGAACAGGTTTGTCTGGATGTGATGACTTCGCAATATGAGTTTGAAGCCTACAAAGAAGTATTTGAAGCCAACGAAGAATCATATGCTCTGGCTGAAGAAAAATACAAAAACGGTTTGATGAACTCTGTTGACTTCATTTTTGAGAAGAATAACCTGATACAGGCTCAAAGTTCATTTTTACAATCGAAATACAAATTACTATTCAATTATAAGATCCTTGATTTTTACAAAGGTCAACCCATTACTCTTTAAAATAAAGTATCAGGTAGTAAGACATCTGTATCAAGACAAACAAAAGACTACAAACCAATCATTACAGACTAATAAAAAAATAAAAAACATAGAATCATGAAACGTAAAATTATAATTATATCAGCGTTGGTTCTGGCAGCCAGTATCACTACTTTTTTCATCCTAAAACCAAGTTCAATCAGTCCGGATCAGATTGATATTGAAACCGGTGTTGTAAAACTGGGATCTATCAGCAGTACAGTAACGGCAACAGGTACACTGGAAGCTATTACCACTGTTGAAGTGGGAACTCAGGTATCAGGTATTATCGAAAATATTTATGTTGATTTCAACTCATATGTGAAAAAGAACCAGTTGCTAGCCAGAATTGATACAACTAACCTGGCTGCTGCTGTAGAACAGACACAGGCTGCTGTAGACAATGCAAAAGCTGAACTGGATTACAAACAAGCCAATTACAACCGTTTGAAGCCGCTTTACGAAAAAGAGTTGATTGCACAATCGGAATACGACGAAACAGTTTATAGCCTGAATGTTGCAAAGGCCAATTATAAAAGTGCCATTGCTCAGCACCGTAAAAACCTAATCAATCTTGATTTTGCCTTGATTTATTCTCCCATCGATGGTATTGTTTTGAACCGCGCCGTTGAAGAAGGTCAGACTGTTGCAGCAAGCTTTGAAACCCCCACTTTATTTACCATTGCCAACGACTTAACTCAAATGCAGGTCGAAGCCAATGTTGATGAAGCAGACATAGGTCAGGTTAAAAAAGGACAAAGAGTTGAATTTACAGTTGACGCTTACCCAAATGAAATCTTTCAGGGAGAAGTTACCGAAGTACGTTTGGAACCAACCGTTACGAATAATGTAGTTACTTATACCATCATTATTATGGCTCCTAACCCAGATTATAAGCTGATGCCGGGCATGACAGCAGAAACAAACATTTTTGTTATTGAGAAAAAAGATATACTGACTGTACCTAGTAAAGCTGCACGTTTTGAAGCAGATGAAGAATTGATGATGAGTTATATGCAAAACGCTCCAAAACCTCCAATGCCACAAGGTGAACCATCGGAAGGATTTCCTCCAATGGACGACAATGCCCCATCAAAAGACAAAAAAGTGATATGGGTAAAAAGAGACTCAATGTTACAACCAGTACCGGTGAAACTTGGTATGGATGACGATATCAATGTTGAAGTTCTGGAGGGATTGAAAGAAGGAGATGTTGTGGTTTTAAAAATGGAACAAAAGAATGCAGAAGCTACTGTTCAGGCAGCCGGAGGCAATCCATTTATGCCTAAACCACCACAACGTAACAACAAGTAAACAGATTACTCATTAACAATTGATTATCATGCAAAAAACAATAATAGAAGTCAAAGACTTAAGAAAAGATTATCATGTTGGTGAGGTCACTGTTCATGCCCTCCGAAAAATCAACATGCAAATACAGGAAGGAGACTTTGCAGCCATTATGGGCACCAGTGGTTCCGGTAAGTCAACTATGTTGAATATTCTGGGCTGCTTAGATAAACCAACTGATGGAACCTATCTGCTTGATGGAGTAAACATGGCCGACATGAACAAAAACCAACTGGCTCAGCTACGTAACTCTAAACTGGGATTTATCTTTCAATCATATAACCTGTTGCCTCGTACAACAGCACTTGAAAACGTTGAATTACCCTTGTATTATAACTCAAAGGTAAAGTCGAAAGAAAGAAAAGAAAAAGCGATGTATGCACTGGAACAGGTTGGCTTGGCTGACCGTTTCCATCACATGCCAAATCAGCTCTCCGGAGGTCAGCAGCAACGTGTGGCTATTGCCCGTTCACTGGTAAACGATCCGGTTGTTATTCTGGCTGATGAAGCAACCGGTAACCTCGACACCCGCACCTCCTACGAGATAATGGAGCTGTTTCAGAAACTCAACGACGAAGGCAAAACCATTGCCTTTGTAACCCACGAAGAAGACATTGCCCGTTTTATGAAACGCAATATTGTTTTCCGCGATGGTTTAATAAAAACAGAGATGACTGTGGACAAACGTCACAATGCAACTCAGCTGATTGCTGAACTTCCACATGAATCAGATATTGACTTTTAAAGAATAAATAATGAACTATATAAATCTCACTAAAATAGCCATCAACGCACTGAAGCGAAATAAATTCAGAGCTATTTTAACAATGCTGGGGATCATCATTGGTGTAGGTTCGGTAATTGGAATGCTTTCGATTGGTGAAGGATCAAAAAAGAACATACAGGATGAAATTTCAAGCATGGGATCGAACATGATATTTGTAATGCCCGGATCTCAGCGACGAGGTGGTGTTATGATGGGTAACTCCGACTCAAAATCGCTAACCATGAAAGATATTGAACAACTGGAGAAAAGCTCTCAATACCTGAGTCGTATTTCACCACAGGTTTCGAGCAGTGGACAAGCCATTAAAGGAAATAAAAACTGGCCAACAAGTATTTACGGTGTCAATACCGAATATCTTGAAATCAGAAAATATGAATTGGAAGACGGAAGAATATTTACCGACAAAGAAATCAGTAGTTTAGGAAAAGTCTGTTTGGTTGGTAAAACAGTTGTTGAAAATATTTTTGGTGAAAGTGTAGACCCGGTTGGTCAAACCATTCGCTTTGCCGGAATACCACTTAAAATAATTGGTGTATTGAAAGAAAAAGGTCAGAATGGGATGGGCATGGACCAGGACGATTTAATAATTGCACCCTACACCACTGTTCAGCGCAGAATATTAGCCATCACACATATTCAGGCTATCTATGCTTCTTCCATCGATGAGGAAAGTACAGATCAGGCAATTGAAGAAATAGAAACAGTTTTACGCAGTCAGCATAAACTAAAAGAAGGTACGAGTGATGATTTTGAAGTACGTTCTCAGGCCGAAATGGTACAAGCCTTTTCATCAGTTAGTGATATGTTAACAATGCTACTTGGTGCGATTGCAGGAATTTCGTTATTGGTTGGAGGTATCGGCATTATGAATATCATGTTTGTTTCGGTAACAGAACGCACCAAAGAAATTGGATTACGAATGTCAGTTGGTGGAAGTGGAACAGACATATTAATGCAGTTTCTTATAGAAGCAGTTATTCTAAGTATTTTCGGAGGAATCATTGGAATTGTATTTGGATTACTGATTTCAGCAGTTGCCACCAATGCTCTTAATTTACCATTTATCGTTATGCAAAATGCAATCATACTATCATTCCTTGTATGTACAGCAATTGGAGTATTCTTTGGCTGGTATCCGGCACGTAAAGCTGCCAATCTGAATCCAATCGATGCCATCAGACACGAGTAAAAAAGTAAAAATCATAAGGGCAAAAGTGAAAAGGTTAAAAGGGAAAGGAGACTGTAACAACTGATCAAAATCACTTTTCATCTCCAACTTCGGGCTACTGCCTTCTTACTTCTTACTTCTGCCCGGAATATGATCTAAAGGTCAAGATTAAATGGTTTCCACTAAATTAATAGTGACTTAGCTTTGAGTGAGACAGAAATTTATACGATGATTGGATAATTAATATGGCTATAATATGTATTTTGGCAAGAAAGAAATAACTGTTAATACAGATATGATCAAAACACCGCATAATAAGGCTTTAACGATTGTAATGCATATATTGGCATGGCTGGGGCTGGTAATTCTGCCCCAGCTTATTATCAATCGTTACTGGGGAAACCAGAATTTTATTGCCTGGGGCTTTTATCTGGCAGCTGCCATCTACGGAATAATATTCTATATCAATTACTTATTTTTAGTTCCCCGCTTTTATCTGAATGGAAAAAAAACACTTTACTTTATTATTGGTGTTGCTACCATTCTTCTTTTCTATTTCGTTTCGGAACTCTTAAATGAAACCTTTATTCATAATCCGGAGAGAGATCAAAAAATTGCCGAGGCCTTTAAAAAATTAAGTGATGAAAATATAATTCCGAAAGCGCCTGTTAGACAAATGCAGGTCTATTTCTTTGGACTCACCTCCTTAATAATTAGTGGATTTGCCTTAGGATTAAGAGTAATTGAAGAACATATTGCCACCGAAAAAAGACAGAAGGAATTAGAAAAAGAAAAGCTGAATTCAGAACTTGCCTTTTTAAAAAACCAGGTTAGTCCTCACTTTTTCTTTAATACGTTAAATAATATTTATGCCTTAATTGAAATCAGCACAAAAGATGCACAGGATTCGGTATTAAAATTATCTAAGCTGATGCGATACTTGCTTTATGATTCGGAAGATGGTAAAACTGAATTAAAGCAGGAGGTTGATTTTCTAAATCATTATATCGATTTGATGCGTTTACGTGTTTCACCAAAAGTAAACTTTGAAATTAGCTTACCCAGTGAACATCTGGGCGTGAAAATTCCACCCTTATTGTTTATTCCATTTATCGAAAATGCATTTAAACACGGAATAAGCTACCGTGAGGCTTCCTTTATCCGTATTGGTATGAAAACAGATGGAAACTCATTGTCATTTCATTGTGTAAACAGTATTAGCAAAGCTCCCGAAACTAAATTGACTGAAAATCATTCTGGCATTGGTCTTGAAAATGTAAAAAAACGATTACAACTATTATATCCAAACAGACACCAGCTGGAAATTACAAAAGAAAATGATGAATTTAAGGTTGAATTAAATATCGAATTAAACTAAGACATGATCAGAACCATTGCTATAGATGACGAACCTCTTGCACTTCAACTTTTAACGAATTATATAGAGAAAACTCCCTTTCTGGATTTAATCGGAGCTTTTGATAACCCAATTGATGCAATGGAATTTTTGAATGAGCAGGAAGCTGATCTGATGTTTATTGATATTCAAATGCCTGACCTTACTGGAATTGAATTTGCACGTATCCTTGAAAATCCACCTAAATTGGTATTCACTACAGCCTTTGAGAAATACGCTTTGGAAGGTTTTAAACTTGATGCCATTGATTATCTTTTAAAACCATTTGGTTATGAAGAATTTCTAAAGGCGGCAAAAAAGGCACAGAAACTTATTCAATACCAGTCACAGGAAACCGTAGAATCCAACAATGCATTTTTATTTCTTAAATCGGACTATAAGATTCGTCGCATTAACTTTAACGACATTTTATACATCGAAGGATTAAAAGACTATGTAAAAGTTTTTCTTCAACATCAGGATAAACCGGTAATGTCACTAAATTCACTTAAAGCCTTAGAATCAAAACTCCCTGAAGAGAAATTTATGCGCGTACATCGCTCGTTTATAGTTAATCTCGAAAAAATCGAAACCATTGATCGCAGCCGAATTGTATTTGGCAAAGAATATATACCTGTAAGTGATCAGTTTAAAAAGCAGTTTAAAGATTTTCTGGATAAGAATTTTATTTAGTCATCTTTCTTCAAAATACCAATGGCTAAAAACAATCCCAATCGGCTTACGGCATCAAAAGAAGAGCCAAATAAATTAATATCATTACTTATTCCGCCCTGTATTCTACCTCTGTCGATACCAGCCTGCACTCGAATTGTTGTAAACTGATGGCCTTCATCATTGATAATAGACAACGATTTACCTTGTGTATACCAGATCGTTTTTTTAGCCTTCAAACTATATTTTAACATTGCAATTTGCATAAGGTCAGATTGCGAACTGATGTTTACATTGGGATACAACATAATCAGCCAGTTCTTCATCTTAGCATACCATTGAATTCCTAATGACGGTTGCACCTGTCCTCCGGAAGAATAGATTGCTCCGGCAGTGGCTTTGATTGATGGTAAAAGCTGACGACCCATTGTTCCAAACAAAAGCGTATGAATGCTATTAATCGTTTCGTAGTCACCATCAAAACGAGACATCAAACTATAATCCAGTGTATTTGCCTTATTAATATTGCCCCTTGCAGAAATAGTAGCTGAATACACACTACTGAAAGCATTTCCTTCTAACGACAGTGACTGTGCTCCGACGCCCAACACTCCAATTACAAAACTGATTATCAGTATATTTAAAATCTCAATCCGCATTTAATTCAGATAATATGATCCCCTTCTGCGAATAGTATCACAGTTTAATCATCATTAATATTTATTCGAAATTTTACAGAAGCCAGGTATCTATTTACGATACCTGCTTACTCTATCATCATTGATTACTCCACTAAAATTCAATCCGTACCCAAAGTCATATGTATTTCCTTCACTATCGGTATAACATTTCATATCATGTGCTTTATCTTCAAACTGTTCTTCTACAGTCTTCATATTCTCTGGCAACTGAAATGGAAGCAAACCACTCGGTGCTGTTTTTCCACTTAATATATCCAGAATAGCCTGATGTTGTACACCCATATGCATTAATATACCATCTGCCAACGGCTCAATTTCTGACATTACCATTGGTTTCGAAGCATGAACAATAACAATAACCGGCTTATTGCCCATTGCCTTTTTGGTATCACGCACCATATAGTAATCAAAAACATTATTTGTTTTCACCGTTTTCCCTTTGTATGATCGGTTTTCAAAATCCTCAAACGGACTGCCACCAGCAATACTTTGCTCTCTGGCATATGTTGCTGTGTAATCATTGTATTGAAGACTGACAGGAACATATCCATTTCCACCTTTAGTCAAATCATTTTTGTCATACCCTGCTCCTCCATCCGGATTGCGAATACCAACTAATGCAAAATCAGCTTCTTTAGGATCATCAACCACATCGTAATATTCTTTTACCTTATCCATATTAAATGGATATTCATTCTTCTCAGGATATGCCATTCCAAACCAGTTTACTCCTCCGGGGGTGTAACGCATTGGAACATAAACCTTCAATCTTTCTTTTATAGGAAGTGTCTGCGCCTTGTTTTTCAACATCACAACCGACTTTAGTTGTGCATCATAACCCTTCTTCATGAAGTCCGGATTACCAACAACCTCTTGTGTTTTTTCAACATCCAGATAAGGATTTTCAAATAAACCAACACGAAAAACATTGCGCAAAAGTCTTAGTGCCGAAGCCTCAAATCGCTTTCGCATTGCTTCTTCTCCAAATTTATCAACTCCCATCTGATAAGCTTCCAATACCGGACCCATTTCGTTGTTTCCTCCAAACTGATCCACTCCGGCTTCAATGGCCTTAAAATGACGTTCAGCTACAGAAAGCTTTTCAACTCCCCAGCATTTTCCTTCGAACGCATCAACCGAATGAGCATCAGCCGTAATCATCCAATCAGTACAAACCACTCCATCGTATTGATATTTTTCTCTTAACAGATCAGTAATCAAATACTTATTATATGAGTTTCCTACTTTATCATCATTCACCTTATCCTGATCGAATGAAATAGTATAATAGGGCATTACAGCCGAAGCCATTTGAGTTCCACCTTTTAATTTAAAAGCACCTTCGGTAAATGGTTTCAAATGATCTTTCAGGTTATTTCCAGGATAAACAGCATAAGCTCCATAACCATAATGAGCATCTCTACCACCTTCTTCAGGGCCACCACCAGGCCAATGTTTTACCATGGCATTAACACTTGTCATTCCCCAACCGTTCTGAATTTCATCTTCTCCGTAAGAAGTTTGAAAACCATCTACATAAGCTCGGGCCATATCCGTTGTTAATTCAGGATCTTCTCCCATGGTTCCATCAAAACGACTCCAGCGAGGCTCTGTTCCCAAATCGATCTGAGGAGATAAAGCAGTTGCAATTCCTAAAGCTCTGTACTCCTGAGAAGCAACTTCGCCAAATTCCTTCATAATTTCAGGATCAAAGGTTGCAGCTAATCCTAATGTACTTGGCCACATCGAGATCTTACCACCCGCACCGGCATTGTATTCAGCATATGAATCGCTTCCATGACGTGGATCAGAACTAATATTGATTGGAATTCCCAATCCAATACCTTCAACCAAAGCCTGCGCATTATTATTCCATTGTGCAGCAACTGCAGGTGATTCAACTGAAGTAATCAATACATGACGAAGATGATCATCAGTTAAAAATATTTTTTGTTGATCCGTCAGATCACTTGCCTGCATGCCACTTTCGCTAAAAACTTTACCATTATATGTACCTCCGTACCTACCCTGAACCAAAACCGGTATTGCCTGATGACCACTGTAAAGCATCAGTCCGGCCATTTGTTCAACACTCATTTTACTAATTAAATATTTGGCTCTTTCATCTGCTGATAAGCGCCAGTCTTCATATGGATCGAGGTGGCCATTTTTATTTAAATCCTTAAATGCAAAACGACTGCTTTCAACAAGCTTCACTCCTGAATTTACAGAATATCCAAGTGTTGGTCCGTTTTCATTAATTAAATATACAATCTCATTGTTTTCCTGTACGCTATATTTAGGCTGGCAGGAAATTAAAGAAGAGATCAGGGATAAGAGCAATAATGTTGGGAGTAATCGCATGCCTAAAAATTTAAGGGTATGACGTTAAAGTTTTATTGAATAAGCAAGTGCCATTACGACACTTGCCTCACATCAATAACACAACTTAAAAAACATAACTCAAAAAGGGTTAGTCTTTAATGTTTTTGAATATGGATTCTATCAAATTCAACTCATCAAGATGAGGTAATTCTTTCATTTCTGTTTTTTCACCAAGAATCATTGCCTGGTGCATTTCTTTTGTATATGGTTTCCAGATTGGTAGTTGATCACGATTGGGATTGCCATTTCTTGCAAAATTGATCCAGTATGATGACATTATTTTTTCAAGTTGATAATCTGTTTGCGTCCATGGTCTTATTGAACTTTTATCAAGATTACAATAAGCATAAGAAACTTCACTTGTATGAAATGCCCCAAAATCCTGCTGTCCTTCTCCATATGGCACCGAACGATTAAAAAAATACACAAACGCAGGTGATGATTCTTTTTGATTTTGTAATTCAGCCCATTTGTATGCCTGAATACCAAATGTTTGCAAACCACTTAACATTATCTGAGAAGCTTGCGCTATAGAATCATTCTGAGCTGGAAAAACTTCCAAGAATTCGGATGCCCTTTCACCATATTTTTGTTCGCATTCATTTTTAAAATCAGCTGCTGATTTTAAAGGACCTCCAAAATTTCCTTCATTGGCATTCCAGCCCAATAAAACAGGAACATCATTCTGCTCACCATTAGTAAAAATAGAATGAACATCTTTTGGCAGAACATATCCATCAACAACGGGTATACTCATTGATCCTAATTTCAGTAAGCTATCTGCTGGCATTGCACGAAAATCAGCAATAGATGTAATTTCCAAGTGCTCACCCAACTCCTGATTCACAGATTCGGCAATGACTAAGGTATTTCCCATCGATAAACGATTGGTTGACATTACAGCACCACCACTTTCAGCAATGGCTCTGTGGAATAAACCTTTTGCCAAAGGTGAAGCTACAAGATAATTAACACTGAATGCACCTGCCGACTGACCAGCAATGGTTACATTATCCGGATCTCCACCAAACTCTCCAATGTTATCTCTCACCCATTTTAAAGCTGCAATCTGATCCAGCAAACCATAGTTACCCGATGTTCCGGAAGCAGCTTCTTTACTCAACTCAGGATGAGCAAAAAAACCAAATATTCCAACCCTGTAATTAATGGTTACAAAAACAGCACCTTTGGCAGCCATATTAGCTCCATCATAAATTGGCACTGAACCCGAACCACTTGAAAAACCTCCGCCATGAATAAATACAATAACCGGTTGTTTCTCTTCTTTTTTAGCCGCAGTCCATACATTCAGATACAAACAATCTTCGCTCAATGGTTCAGCAGGAGCAATAAACTCCTGTGTCCACATTAAGAAAGGTTGAGGGGTAAATTGCATGGCACTGGCAGAAAACGCTGTACAATCGCGCACACCATCCCATGAATCAACCGGCTGTGGGGCCTTCCAACGCAAATCACCAACCGGTGGTTTTGCAAACGGAATACCTTTATATGCAAAGACTTCGGTGTCAGGTAAATATTTACCTGACACTAAGCCTCCACAAACTTTCACAACCTCAACTTGTTCTTTTTCGTTACAACAGGCTGTTGCTAATAATAATATGAAGAAAAAGCGAATGACCATTCAACTTATTTCTGAGATAATTTATTGATTTCTTTTACTGGTGCCAATGCATTTGACACAGTTTCTACAACAATCGCTTCAGGTACTGTAAATTGATTAGTTCCCTGAATATTCTGACATGAGCTACCAATCAACACATCGTAAGCTCCTTCTTCAGCTACCCACGATGATGAATTTGTATCAAACGAAGCAAGATCTTTAGTTACAACATCAAAAGTAAGTATTTGTGACTCACCTGGCTGAAGTAATTTAGTTTTACCGAAGTTGATCAAAGTAGCTTCTGGTTTTTCCATTTTATTTGAAGGAGCATGTAAGTAAACCTGTACAACTTCTTTACCTGCCACATCTCCTGTATTGGTAACTTCAACAGACACTGTTAGTTTACCATCAAATACTTCTTTATCAGCTTTGATATTGTCGTATTTGAAAGTTGTGTATGATAAACCGTAACCAAATGAATAAGCAACTGGCACATTAAATGTATTGTAGTAACGATATCCTACATAAATATCCTCTTCGTGGAATACTTCCCATGGCACACGTTTCATAAATGAGAATCCGGAAAGATCTTCTGCATCATCAACATCACCAGCAATCTCATGACCAGGGAATGTTGTATGAGTCGGAGCATCATCATAAGAAACAGGGAAAGTAATTGCTAATTTACCTGATGGATTAACTTTACCGGTTAAGATATCTACAACCGAGTTACCACCTTCCTGACCACCTTGCCAGGCCAATAATACAGCATCAGGAATATTTTTCCATGAAGCCGTTTCGATAACACCACCTACGTTAAGTATCACAATTACTTTTTTACCAACAGCATGATATGCATCAGAAACCGTTTTGATCATTCCTTTTTCTGTTGCAGTAAGGTAGAAATCACCTTCAATTGGCTTACGATCACCACCTTCACCAGAATTACGACCGATGGTAATTAAAGCTACTTCTGAAGCTTCAGCCATTTTCTTAGCTAGCTTAGAACTTACGTCCATTTCTGCAACAGGAACTTTTCCACCCATCAAAACAGTCAACCAGTTATCTGATTTTTTACCTTTAGCCTGCTCTTGTTTAATATAATCTTTGTATGTAGCTGCAAGCTCATCATTCACACTGATGTTACCATTAGCCAAACCTTCCATTAACGAAACGGTATACGCCTCATTAACATCACCACTACCAGTACCACCTGCAATAAAATCGTAAGAAGTAGTACCAAAAACTGCAGCATTTTTAACTTCAGATGCCAAAGGAAGTGTTTTACCACTGTTTTCCAGCAATACCATACCTTCGGTTGCAGCCTGACGAGTTATTTGTGCATGAGCCTCCAAATTTGGTTTGTTACTGTTTTGATATCCTTTAAACTTAGGTGATTTGAACATAATTTTAAGGATACGATTAAGGTTTTGATCCAAAACAGCTTCATCCAGTTTACCTTCAGTAACCGCAGCAATTAATGTCTCTGTTTGCTCAGGAGTACCAGGCATAATCATGTCATTACCAGCTTTCATCTGAGCAACAACATCGCTACCTCCACCCCAGTCGGTCATTACATATCCTTCAAATCCCCAGTCATCACGAAGAACTTTAGTAAGTAGATCATGACTCTCTGAAGTATAAACACCATTTAATTTGTTATATGATGACATTACTGTCCATGGCTGAGATTCTTTAACAGCAATTTCAAATCCTTTCAAATAGATTTCGCGTAAAGCACGCTGACTAACATTGGCATCAACCGACATACGGTTTGTTTCCTGGTTATTAACCGCATAATGTTTGATAGATGTTCCTACTCCATTAGACTGAACACCATTTACCATAGCAGCTGCCATTTTACCGGTTACCAAAGGATCTTCTGAGTAATACTCAAAGTTACGACCACATAATGGATCGCGTTGGATATTCATACCCGGAGCCAATAATACATCAGCACCATATTCCAACACTTCGTTACCCATAGCTTTACCTACGTTATATACTAATTCAGTATCCCATGTTGAAGCCAAAACGGTTGCAATCGGGAAAGCTGTACAGTAATAAGTAGCATCATCATTTCTGCGTTTCGGTTGAATACGTAAACCTGCAGGACCATCAGCCAATACCTGAGAAGTAATATTCAATTCAGGATATTCTGATGAAAAACCAGCTGCACCCGGCAAATAGGTTCTGATATGATCTACCATATCATGGTAAACGGTATCATTTATTACTTTTTCAGGCTGAGGAAACATTGCTTTAATAGAATCAGGTAAATCCATAAACATACCTGTTCCGATCAAAAGCTGAGCTTTTTGCTTCAAATTCATTTTTGCCACAATTTCAGCGGCCTCTTTCTCACCCGGTTCTGTTACTTTTGGTGCAGTACAATTAAAAAAGAAAGCTGACATTAAGAGAAAAGACATCCCTTTTAGTCCACTACGATAAATAGATTTTTTCATATAATAATATTTGAACTTTTATTCCAATAATTTTCTAGCTTCTCTATCCGGATCATTCTTAACAACAGAAGTATCGTTTAATACCATTGTTGCTCCTTTTTCCGGTGTATACCTTGGCCACTCAGGCAAACCTCCGCCATTTGGATTACCGTTTTTCATAAAACGAATTAAGGTTTGGCTCATTTTATCCGACAATTCTCTTGGTCGACTTCCGCCTCCTGTATGGGTAAACATACGATCGGTATTATTAAACCAAAAGCAGATATCCAAACAATGGAATGCTCTCATGCGATTATTGAACATTGGAGGTTCCCAACCAAACCAGGCCATATAAACAGGTGCATCCTGCGAGGCTTTTGCATTTGCTGTTTCAATGGCACTTTTTCGATTACTGACAATCAGAGTCATTATTTCAATGGGCTTTGCTTTCGGAAATACCTTTTCATAAGCGTTATAAACAGGTTCAGCTTTATCACCCAAACCTCCGCTAAAACCGGCACGTTCGGTAAGAAAAGCAATTGCGTTTTCTTTAGTAATAGCTTCCAGTTCCGCATTATTTCGGCTCATCGACCATTCATGAAAAGTGGTACTAATAAGCATAGGCACATCAGAAGATAAGCCTTTTACATCAGAATAGAAGGATTCAAGCGGTAAGTTTCTTCCGTCAGCTACAGGTCCGAAACCTCCTCTGAATGAATTTCCTCCTGGATTTTCTTCCATGTAACGGCGTGATGCTTTATTTGCAATATCAATATATTCGCGCCAGCTAAGCTCCTGCAGTTTATCAACCTCCGAAGCTTGCAAACCGGCTTCTTCAATTATATACTGTCCTAATTTTTTCGATACCTTCTGATCTTTTCCTGCAAGTGTTGATCCACTTAACGGAACTGCTTTATGAAATAATCCTTTGGCTTTTTTCATAGCGGTTAAAGTACACACTTTAGCTCCTCCACCGGATTGCCCCATAATAGTTACATTGCCCGGATCGCCTCCAAACTCAGCGATATTATCTCTAACCCACTCTAAGGCTGCTACCATATCCAAAGCCCCAACATTTCCTGAATCAGCATATTTAGCATCGCCACTAACCGACAAGTCTGAGAATCCGATTGGACCTAGACGATGATTGATTGAACAGAAAACCACATCCCCTTTTCTACAAAAGTTTTCTCCATCGTATCCATCCTGTTCATATCCATTACCGTTAGTATATCCACCACCATGAAGCCATACTAAAACAGGTCGTTTTTTACTATCTTTAATAGCTGGTGTCCAAACATTAAGCCTTAGACAATCCTCGCTAACATCATCGTAATTCCAGTGATCAACAAACGAAGCAAAATTATTAGCATATCGGTTATCCATGATCTGAGGAGCTGTATTACCCCACCAAACAGCCGGATAGGTTTCTTTCCAAGGCCGAGGTTTTTGTGGTGGCATAAATCTGTTTTTACCACTTGTATCTGCCCCATAAGGTATACCCCTGAACTGAAAAATACCTCTCAGAATAAAACCCTGCACTTTGCCGTATTGTGTTTGTGCAATGGCAATATCATCACCGACTACCAGTTGCTGATCATCAGAGATCATCTTCTCTGACACCATGGTAACCTGTGAAAACGATGATAATCCGAGACCAGCGGCTCCAATGCCTACCGTCTTGAAAAAATCTCGTCGGTTTTTTTTCATTTTTTTGGATTTAATTTGTACTACTTTTAAGGTTTATCTACATTCGCAAAACCATTGCGTCTTTGTGACACAATGATACTCAGATTTTCTTAAACATCAAAAAAAAGCGATTAATATTTTTTAATTATTTTAGCATAAAATTATAGCTGTGACAGACATTACAAACCAAGATATTATTCCTAATATTTCTGTTGATTGTGTTATTTTTGGTTTTCATGAGAATGAACTAAAAGTTTTCCTATTAAACTATACAGGTACCAACCTTTGGGCCTTACCAGGTGGATTTATAGAAAAAAACAAAACCATAGAGGAAGCTGGAGCAGACATTTTAAAAGAAAGAATAGGATTAGAGAATATATTTCTCAAACAATTTGATGTTTTTAGTAATCCTGAACGTTCAAAACACGCACCTGAGATACTGGAACTAATTAAAAAAATTGGCAGATACGATGTGTCCGTTTTCCAATCAAGATTTATCTCAATTGGATTGTATGCTTTGTTAGATCACACAAAAGTCACAACAACACTTGATAGATACTCCGACAAATCCAAATGGGTTGCCATTGATAAGGTTAAAAACACTATTCTTGACCACAAAGAGATTATCAATACTGCTTTAAAAACTCTTCGTTTACAAATAAGCTATACTCCGATAGGTTACAACCTGTTACCACAAAAGTTCACAATGCCCGAAATGCAAAGTCTGTATGAAACGATTCTTGGTAAGAAGTTGGATAGACGTAACTTTCAGCGCAAGATGAATGCCTATAATATACTGAACAAGCTGGATGAAAAGCGTGAAGGCGTGGCTCACAAAGCTCCGTTTTTGTATGAGTTTAACCAAGAGAATTATAAAGAAGCCTTAAAGAACGGATTTAACAACAGTTGGTAAGCACAATAATAAATATCCCCGAAAAACATTTATTCCGGGGATAGCTTCAATTATTAATCTTAACACTATTTCTTTTAATTTACTGTGTAACAGTTTTGATTATTCTTGTTTAGTTGTCACTAAAAATCAGGTATGAATTAAAAAATGGTAACATCTGGTTAGGTATACGACCGTCTTTTGTATAAATATTATTCACATGTGTTCCAATATATTCCTCTGCAAAATGTTTGACTCCCACATTTTCTAATTTCTGGCTAAACATCTTACATTGAATAGTAAATCTATCACCAGCATTTCTTCCCCAATCTAATTTTATCGCCTTCAACTTATTTAAATTATCCAGATAAGCATCAACCATGTATAAAGGCATATTTTCATACCACAACTTCAGAACATCCTGATTGATGGTCATTTTTCCATCGGTATATTCAAATGGCACATCGCAATAAAATGGTGGATTCTCCGGATTTGGAGACCATGATTTACCAAAGGCAACAATTACCTTTCCAAAGTAAATTTTATTTAAATCTTCCTGCGTCTTTACATCTGCAAAATCTTTATAAGTTGTACTGTTAGGGCCATATTCTCTGACTATTGCCAAAGCTCCGGGACTTAATGCATAAACACTGCTGAATAGTTCAGGATGACGCATGGCTATTTTAAGAGCTCCATATCCACCCATACTATGTCCGGTAATACCACGACTTTCAGGTTTAGCAATTGTGCGGTATGTTTTATCCATGTATTTCACCAGGTCGAAGGCAGTAAAATCTTCCCAATTGCCAAATAACTGACTATTACTATAGAAACTGCCATCATAGGTAGTTTTCTGATCAGATATAACAAGAATAAAAGGTCGTATTTTATTGGTCGTAATTGAATAGTCCAGTATATCTGACATAAAGTCTAACATTTTATCATCTCCTGTAAATCCATGCAGAAAATAGATGACCGGATAGCGCTGCTGACTATTGCTATATCCCGGAGGAAGATATACAGAGACGGCGCGGTTTGGATCCTCTCCATAGCTATTTTCAAGATTTTTCGAATAAATAGTATCGGTTATAACCGTTCCTTTATCGACTTGGGCAACTCCTGTAGAGTAAGCACTTAGCAGCAGCAAGAATAATACAATAAGATGTTTCATAATCAGTACTTCGTTTCAATGAAGGTGTATGTTAATTTAAAAATTGCTTCAATTTATTAGATTGATTGACTTGCCAAATATCTCCACATGTCTATTTCTCTCTTATAACGATTATTTAATAATGAACATACTGTATCAATGCGCATCGTAGGTCTTGACTCTAAATTATATGGTTCCCATTCTGGTTGTCCCTTCGCTATTGGTTTGCTGTTGCGGGCAAAAGAAGTCCAGAGTTGGCACATATTATCAGCCGCCTCAAATCGTTCAGGCCGTTTTCCAGCCATCCCGTTACTAATATTGTAAAATTTAAACGGAATATCCATAGCGTGCATTGAACCAAAAGCATAATCAGTGCCAGGCACTTTTAATTCCGATTTATATCCAAAATTATACAAATAAGCAGGAGCACCACCTTGTTTCACTTTTTGCTCAGCAATAGTGATAGAGCCCAGACCCATAAACTGGATAGAGCGAATCGCAATATATATTTCTGCAGGTGTTGCAGAAGGATTCGCCTTTAGATAAGTTTCTAAAACTAATGCTGCTTTCTCTCCAAACTCAGCCTGCAGCTTTTCTTCCAGACCTTTTCTATCAAGTGTAAAAACAGATGTATCGCCACCGTACATGGCAAAGAAAATAAACTCGTCTTCGTTCCATCCGGTAATTAAAGGTTTATCTTTTGAAATATCAGGAGCAGTTGGATCAAAAGGATGATTGGGTAACACAATACCATCAACAACAGGGCCGAAGGCATTGGTGCCTATTGAACCTATTCCCATAAAACCACCTCTCATTGTGCCATCCACAGGAGTACGCTGAAGTGCTAATTGGGCATCCAGTATTTGCTGAGGTGACATCTCAAGTAGTTTCTGCCAGTTGTTTTTGGCAATTCCAAGCTGTTTCATCAACATCTCGGTGGTGACAGCAGCCTCATCAGCTGTTTTTATGATTACTCCCGGTCCACTCTCGATAGAAGCTTTATTGAAATAAGGTGCTGCCTGAGGCATAGCATACAAGCAGGATGTTTTCATTCCTCCACCCGATTCTCCAAAAATCATCACATTATCAGGATCTCCTCCAAACTCTGCAATGTTATCGTTTACCCATTGCAAGGCAAAGGCAATATCCTGAACTCCTCTGTTTCCTGATCCTTTGAATTCACCTCCTGCAACCTCATCCAAATAAAGATAACCCAACAAGCCCAATCGATGATTGGTTTCAACCACAACTACATTATATCTTTGAGCAAGGTTAGCTCCATCCTGCATGGCGCTACCTCCGGAGCCGGTTACAAAACCACCTCCATGACTATAAAACATTACAGGACGTTTTTGGTTATCGTTTGCAGGAGTCCAAATATTTAAAACCAGACAATCTTCATCGGGTAGTGGTTCATCTATACCATAGGTCTGATTAGGAGGTTGAATCGAAGGTGCCCCTAATCGATTGGCATCTCTTACTCCGGTCCACGGCTTCAGTTTACCAGGGGTAAGAAACCGACGTTCTCCGGAAACTTTACCAGCATAAGGAACCCCTTTAAAGATAGAGACACCGTTTAACCGATAACCTTTTATCTTACCATAAGCAGTATTGGATATAACATCTGTTTTGGATTGAATAACATTGGCCATCACTCGGTTTGACATAAATGCTGAAGCTGCCATACCAGCTGCTGTTAATCTGATAAATTGTCTTCGGTTAAACGATTTCATCTCATTAATAAGTTAAGTTATTGATTAAGGTTATCTAATCTCAATCCTAAATTTCTTACTTGAAAAGCAAAGGTGCAAATGTATTCAGGTAAACTCTCCAGTTTGCCCATGTGTGACCACCTTCCGTAACAAAGAAAGTATGTTTTAAACCATTCTCTGTTAGCTTAGCATCCAGTTTCTTAGCACTTTCCCACACAAAATCTGTTTTACCGCAAGCCAACCAATACATTTTATAACCAGCTTCCTTTAATCCTTTTAGCTTATCATCAATTTCTGGTTGCTCACCCCAGATTCCCATACTTAAAGGACAGATATACTGGAACATTCCCGGATATTCATTGGCAGTTGAAATGGTATGGCCACCACCCATCGACAAGCCTGCAATGGCACGATGATCAGCATCAGCAATTACTCTGAAATTACTTTCTACATAAGGAACGATATCTTTTACAATGCTGTTTACATACAAATTACGATTGGCAGGATCTCTGAAATCCAATTCCGATTGAGGTAATTTAGTTGTTATTGCAGCCATCTGATTTGGGTTACCGTTTGGCATCACACAAATCATTGGTTCAGCTAATCCTTTTTCAATCAGGTTATCTAAAATCTGACGGGTACGTCCCATGGTGCTCCAGGCATCTTCGTCACCACCGGCACCGTGCAGCAGGTATAAAACAGGGTATTTTTTACCACTGGTTTCATAACCATATGGTGTATAAACAAACATACGACGGTTTAAACCCAACGTTTTTGAATCGTACCAAACCTGATGCATATCTCCTCTTTTGTTAGCTTCAAAATAGTTTTCAGTCTTTTCCCCGGGAACCAATAAAACACTTAAGTAACGTGTTCCATCGCGTTGCAACAAAATATTGCTGGGATCATTAAGCGTTAAACCATCCACAATAAAGCTATAGGTATATAATTCGACTGCGGGAACAGGCATTGTAATTGACCAAAGACCATTTTCATCTTTTGTCATATCGACCGCACTTGGAACATCCATTTCGCCAAACTGCGTTTTCATTTTAACAGTCGGTGTAAAACCACCCATTATTTTTACTGAATCGGCTTCAGGAGCCATCAGTCGAAACGTCACTTCCGTTTCCGTAATTTCAGGAGAAATAATGGGTTTTTGGTTCCAAAAGTTTGACAATTCCTGTGCGAAAGTTCCACCACATATGGTCAACATAAGGACCAACATTAACAGCTTATTTTTTTTCATACTTTAAATTTAAATATTAATATTCAAAGGATTATTATATTTTAAACGTATGTACATACTTAACCATCAGCATCCGATTAAAAAATGAGATCGGCTCCACCTGGTGAAAATCATATGTTTTATCCGGTCGTGATTCATTATACACAATGTATAAATCTTTTCCTTCAGCGGGATTATATCTGAACCGAAAATTACCGCTTATAGCATGACTAACACTATTGTACTGTACAAAGGAGCTAATAGACAACTTGGTATTAAGCATCACCAAGGCTTTAAATTTAGCCAGATGACTCACAAATTCCTGTTCGCGCGTATTAAAAGTTAGTTTGTTTAAACTATATGAAGTTGTTAACTGTAAAGAGGAGGAGAGATTAAAAACCGGACTTATGCTTAATGATAATTGCCCACCGTCGTAGTAGCCACCGGCAGTAGCTATTAAACCACACGAAACAGGTTTAGATATGGGTGAAGATAATACATTGAAGCTGGAAAGAAACTGATAATTACCGGCTGGCACATAAGCATCCTGACTCAAGTAGAAATCAAAGTCAAACCCTTCGAACTTATTAAACAAGTATGAACTTAAACTCCAGCCACTCTTTGTCATCAAACTGAACCCTGGGTACCAATAGGCCGACTCTAACTCTTTCGTCGTCACAAATTCATTGTAGGTACCTGTAACCAGTAATTTAAAATTATACAGGGGCGAGTTTTCCCCGAAGATCCAACCATATTGTGTTTTTAAATAGGTGCCCTCTACCCCCAGCTTTGATACAAAGCCCACGCTCGGACTAAACTGAGTACCCGAATAGGTATAGTTGAGGTTGTAGGCAAACCCGGCGTCTCTTCTTCGTTCCCATTTAACAGTAGCAAACGATAAATCATTATTAGCCAGCATAGCCGTTCCGTCTGCATCGGTATTTTGAGCCACACGTGCTTCCAGGTAATCATCGCCAAACAATTTAATAACGGCATCCACCCCATAGGCCATACCTTTTGAACCATCAACACCCAAACGCGTTGTGGCCATAGCACCCACATACGAATTAGGGTTGAGCACCTGACGTCTTAAACGGTAAACTCCAAAATTTTCCGATGGCGTCGACTCAAAGGCCTCCGTTTGCATATTCAGGATACCTACATCCCATTTGCCAATACGGCCAGTTAATCGTCCACCCCCATAAATGGTCACCGGTTGCCCGTTGGCCAAACCAATGCGTCTACTGTAAAACAGCTGCTGGCTCCCGCCCAGTGAAAATTGGAAAATACTGGATCGCTCCTGAAAGAATTGTCGTTTATCGGCCAGATACAGTGAATAGCGCGTGATATTAACCAATTCATCGTCCGCTTCGGCCTGCGCAAAATCGGTATTAACCGTTAAATCAAGCGTGAGGTTACTGTTGATGTTATATTTAACATCCAGTCCACCTGTTAAATTTGAAGTTTTGTTTAAATCATACTTTGTGCCTGTTTCATTCAACTCGTGAATCTGGGTTAAACCCGTTAAGGCATATGGACTGATAAGCAATGGCTTGGAAGGCTCCACATTTTCCAGACTCACCGTTGTTGCCTGCGAGGGTTTGATGGCCGCATAAATCCCATACTGTGGGTCGATGGCCGGGTATGTATTTATCTCGTTGCAATAACTAATCGTTCGATTAACAATAAGGCCCATCTCTGTTTTGTCACCTATTGATTGAAAGCGCAAACTGGAAAAAGGAATACGCATGGTGACGTACCAGCAATTCCCTTCTACTTTAGATTTGACATCCCAAAAGGTATTCCAATTGTAATTAACCGTTCCTGTTGTTCCCACTGAATAGTTTCCATCATTTGCCATGGCATAATCGATGCGCTGTCCGGTAGGGGAAGTGAAAAAAGCCAGGGCACTTTCGTTGTCATTATAGGTATCCAGTATAATACCAAATGCATCAGAACTTTTAGATTCTTCATCACGCTTTTTACTATTTGCAACAATATTATCAGGATTCTTATAATACAATCGTGCAAATACCCACAAATAATCCTGTGTATATAACAGTCTTACATCTGATTTCTCACTTGGCTCCTTACCAAAGATAGGTTTATGCATTGTTAAATCAATTGGTGTCGCCTTTTGCCAGATTTCATCACTGATTGTAGCTGTTAGTTCAATTTTTTCAAGCGATGTGGATATAGCAATGGCATTCGCATAGGCCTCCTTATTCACCAAGAGGAAAACTAATAAACCAACTACAATATATTTTATAAATTTCTTTTCAATCATTTCTACTGCATTAACACCGCATCTACATAAGCATCTGATAGTTATCAACCAATCAACAACTCTCAATGTGCATAAAATGAGGCATACACCATCCTTTGGCACATCAGCAAGGATGAACCCTAATTCTATTCTCGACAATAATTAATTTGGTTAAGTAGATAACTTAACGGATGAGTAAAAGGTGGTTTACAGCACTGGTTAATCAAAACTGAAAACCACCTTGCTCCTTTAATTTTAGTGGATTAATCTTTTACTCAGGCCACTCAAAATCGTCTTTATCCATACGGAAAAAGCGAGCTGCATTGTTAAATAAAATATCACGTTTTTGATCTTCGGATAGGTATTGAGCATGCTCAATTACTCCCATTGAAGTTTCGAATAAACGAGGCCACATCATAAAATCGGTTCCGTACATAATCCGTTTTCCGAATCCGGCCTGTACTAATCGTTTAATATAAGCATGAACTTCATCCAAAGGATAGCTCCAGATCATTCCTGAAATATCAACATATACATAAGCATTGGCTCCCATTAATGCGATCATATGATCGGCCATAGGATAACCGGCATGCATCACCCATATTTTTAACTTGGGATGACGTGCCAATAAATCTTCCAATAAAAAAGGATCACCTAAAGAAGCTCTGTATTTGGGCTGTGTAAGATTGGCCATGCCGTTTCCTCCTGTTCCCATATGGATACCTGCAGGAATATTTAATTCTTCAGCAACTGCAAAATAAGGATCTAGGGTCATATCGCTTGGCGACATCCCCTGGTATTGAGGAGCCACCTCAGCCATTACCTTATAAAATCCGCCTTCCAATGAATCACGAAACTGCTCAACGGTCAGTGTTCCCGGGCTTATTCCTGGAATAATTCTTCCTTTTGGAGCCGCATCAGCCCAATTGTGCAGTACCTCAGCATCACCAAACGCAATCATTGTCATGTTAAAATCCTTAATGCGTTTGATAACTTCATCCTGCATGTGCTGGTCATTTTTAGCCGGCGGAAGTGGATCAACACAATCCTGGTTCATAAAGAACGGGGCCTGCTCGTTAGGATCAGCACCTGGCATATCAGACAAGAACCAGGGACACATCGATGACAACCAGGCCGGATTGACTTTCATGGTGTGCACATGGACATCAAAAACAGGTTGCTTCGTTACTTTTTCCTGAGCAAAAGCACTTCCAGCTATGCAGCAGATTAATAATAGATTTAAGATTTTTTTCATATAAAAGATTTTATGGATTCTATATTTTATAAATAACGATCATGTGCTAATGCTTAAACAACAATGGCGCCAGCTCCAATAAGTTATGTCTCCATGTAATAAAGGTATGGCCTGCAGGATAGCTATTGGATTGATATTTAATTCCGTACTTATCAAACAAAGCTTTTGTATTCTCACCATTCTGAAAAGCAATATCAGATTTACCACCCATCGCTACCCAGAATAACTTTAATTGATTGATGGCCGGATTCTTCAACTGATCTGCATACTTCTCTTCCAGAAGTTTAATGCTATCCGGGAAAAAACCCGTACTTAAAGGCAATACATACCCGAACTGCTCGGGATAAAAAATAGCCATATTCAAAGCCTGCAAACCGCCCATCGACAAACCGGCATAGGCTCTGAATTCAGGTGTTGTCTTCACATTATAGTTTGATTCAATGTAAGGAAGCAGATCTTTAAAAAAGTAGTTATAGTAAGGATCCTGATCAACACCAGGCCCACTAAAGAAACCAGCACCCGGATTACCAAAGGGCATCACCACCACCATTGGCACCATCTTTCCTTCGGTTAGGAGGTTATCCAGAATAAAATTTGCTTTTCCGGCTGTAGCCCATGAGGCATCGTTATCACCACCACCATGCTGCAGATACAAAACAGGCAACGCTTCTTTCATGGTCTCGTAACCCGGAGGTGTATACACATGAACTCGACTCATCTGACCAATACACTTCGCTTGAAACCATACTTTTTCAAGACGTCCGTGAGGCACTTCCTTGATGGCCTGATACTCAGCTTCAGCACCTGGCACTTCCACCAGGTTAGAAAAGCCATTGGCACCTTCCTTCACCTGTGAATTTTTCGGATCAATGACCTTTAGCCCGTCCACAATAAAATCGTAGGAATATAAATCGGGTTGAACTGCTTCAGACGTAACAGACCATACACCTAGCTCATCTTTAGTCATATTTAAAGGCATCCAGTTTTTCAAAAAATCACCGGAAACTTTCACTTCAGATGCTTTGGGTGCATATATACTAAAGGTAATCTGCTTTTCGCCCGAGATACTGATAGAATGCAATGTGTCGCCGGGTGATGGTTTATAACCCGAAAACTGCCCATAGGAGGATGCTGATAACTGCACGATTACAGCTGACAACATCAATATTCGGAATGTGTATTTCATGATTGTGTTTTATTGACGAAAAACATTAGACACGAAAGGCAATGCGATATACAAAGCCGAATGCCAGTACTCCCAAGTGTGGCCACCATCGCGCACTCTAAACTGCATTGGAATTTTTGCTTCGTTCATGGCCATTGCAAATTCCAGGTTGGCTTTGAAGGTAAAATCATCATCACCACAATCCACAAACCAATCCACAGTTTTCATGGCATCAACAGATGACTGATCAGCATTTTGAATCAGCTTCACGCAATTATTATCTTCGACCAGTTGATGTATCTTTTTCTGCACCGGATCATTAAAATCAATCCAGAATAAATTATCATGTCGGTAAACATACGAACTCATGGCATAAGCAGCACAAAATTTATCAGGATGATGAGCAGCATATACAATGGTTCCTCCACCCCCCATTGACAGTCCGGCCACAGCACGATTCGCTTTGTCAGTTTTAGCTCTGTAAGTCGCTTCGATGTGAGGAATCAACTCTTCGAAAAAGTAATCTTCGTAACGCCAGTCCGGATTATTGAAATAGTTCATAAAGGTTTTACCGGCTTCAGGACAAACAATAATCATCTCTACCGCTTCGTTTGATGCAATCAACTGATTGGCCACATCACCCACATGACCTCTTCCCGGCCAGTCTTTATGACTACCTCCACCTCCGTGAAGTAGATACAAAACCGGATACTGCTTGTCGGTATTGGTTTCGTAGTTTGGAGGCAGATAAATGGAGTACTCACGTTCTTCATTCAAAATTTTACTGGGCATGGTTTTGTATTCAACTTTACCAAAACCCGGCCATTGAGCAAAAACCAGTGTTGTGAAAACACTTAAAAAACCTAACGTTAAAATCTTACGCATAATATTTTTTTTAAAAGCTAAAAGCCATTAGCTGATAGCTTTATTCATTAAACCCTTTTGATACAAATGGAAGAATATTGTATAAAGCAGAATGCCAGTATTCCCACTCATGACCGCCATCTCGAACTCTTAACTGACAAGGGATTTGAGCTTTTCGCATTGCCTGATAAAAAGAAATATTTACATCAAACAAGAAATCATCATCGCCACAATCAACAAACCAACGAACTGTTTTCAGATTTGCTTTTGTAGCATCATCAGCATTTTCGATAAAACGCACACAGTGGTTGGCAATAACCGTGCGATTCAATTCAGCGAACTTTTCATCCTGAGCCGGAAGACCACCACCTTCTTCAATACCCATTAGCGCACTTAAGGCATAAGCAGAAGAGAACATATCAGGATGTTTTTGAGCGTAAACAGTGGTTCCGCCACCGCCCATTGATAAACCTGCAATGGCACGATCCTGCTTATCTCCAATAATTCGGTATTTACTTTCAATTGCTGGTAAAAACTCAGTAAAAAAGAAAGTTTCGTAAGACCAGCCTTTCATATCGAAATAACCATTCCATTCGCGACCTGCATCAGGTACAATAATAATCATCTCATCTGCTTCGTCGGCATCGATAATTCGGTTAGCCACATCCTGCAAATGACCTCGCTGAATCCAGCCATTATTGTTATCAAATACACCATGCAATAAATACAATACCGGATAAGTACGTTCCTGATCAACACTATAACTCTTTGGAAGATATACTGAATATTGACGATAAACATTTAGCACCTCGCTTTTAATGCTGTCTATTGATGCTTTTCCTTGTGGGGGCATTCCCGGGAATTGAGCATAAGTACTACCGGCTAATAATAATGTGATAAAAAATAAGCCTGCTTTTTTTAACATGATAAATTGATTTTGTTTTGTTACTAATTAATCGCTTGAAAATTAATTACCGGGTGACACCTCACCTTTCAATCCTTTTTTAACATGTTCAGGATCATAAACAATGGTTGCCGTTTTATAGGTTGACATCATTGGTTTTGCAGCACCAATGACTGGAATAATAAATGGATGTGGTTTAGGTTCGGGCTGAGTTCCTTTTCGAATCATAGCTGCTAATTGCGACATATCTTCGATATATGATTTATCAAAAGCCCGTTTAATATGAGGGTAGTGACCGCAATAAACCTTAGTTATACCATTGTTCATTAACTTATGCATTGTACGGCACGATTTCTCGTAAGTATGCATGGAAGAAAAGGGCCATAACTGGCACCACACCTGACCTGAGCCAAATGCATCTCCTGAGTAACAATTACCTGTTTGGTAATCCAGCAAAACAATGGATCCAGGAGTATGACCCGGCATGTGTTTCACTTCAATTTCTTTATTTCCAAGATCGAAAACATCGCCATCTTTCACATAATGAATGCGGCCTTTATAAGGTTCTCTTAATCGATCTATCAGAACTTCATCTGCCTGATGAAAATAAATATCTTCAAAGTCGAAGATATTACCTGCATGGTCAACATGAATATGTGTTATAACGACATACAGGGGTTTATCGGTAATTTTCTTAACTACCTCCTGAAGGTTGTGACAATCGGTACCAGTATCAATTAACATGGCTTTCTCATCACCTTCAATAATATACATGGTGGTATTATCAACTGTCTCAATCACCCACATTTTATCTTCCAGTTGAGTGATGGTCAGTTCATCGTTTGCGAAAACTTGTTTTTGGGCTTTTATAGCCGAAGAATACATAAGAATAGCTATTAAAAGGGGAAGAAGTTTTCTCATTTAATGGGATTTGATCTGTTACTGATTTAATTAAAAACAGAGATGATGCTGCACATATTAAACTGTGCAGCATTTCTCTATAAGGGTTTATTACTAATTCACTTTAATTTTTTTCTTAAGCTGATTATCTGTTGCAGAGCTATTAACCTGTAGGATAAAATCACCCGGTTCAACTACCCAGCTTTTTGAGTCAACAGCGTAATAAGCAAAGCTGCTAACAGGAACTGTAATGCTTACCTCTTTTGATTCACCAGGTTGAAGCATTACTTTATCAAAGCCTTTCAACTCTTTTACTGGTCGCATAACTGATGACTTGGGATCTGAAACATACAATTGTGCAATTTCTGCACCTGCAACATTTCCTGTATTTGTTAGAGTGAAACTCACTTTCACTTCATCATCTTTTCCGTAAGCCTTCTTATCAGTCTGCATATTACTATATGCAAATGTGGTATAAGACAATCCAAAACCAAATGAGAACTGAGGTTTGATTTTCTTGGTATCAAACCAGCGGTAACCAACTAAAATACCTTCTTTGTATTCCTGAGTTTTGTTTACACCCGGATAAGATTCTTCTCCAAATGAATGAGCTGCATTGTCGTTAATGTTAATCGGGAAACTAAATGGTAACTTACCTGAAGGGTTAACATCGCCACTGATAACATCAGCAATGGCATTTCCGGCTTCGCTACCCAGGTACCAGGCTTGCATTACAGCATTTACATCCTTTAACCAAGGCATAGCAACTGCATTTCCGCTAACCAACACTACACCTACACTTGAATTTACTTCTAAAACAGCCTTTAACAGTTTGTTTTGATTAAATGGTAAATCGTAACTGATACGATCTCCTCCTTCGCAATCCTGCTGGAAGTTTTTATTTAGTCCTCCAACAAACAAAACAATATCGGCTTTAGCAGCTGTTTCCACAGCATTCTGGAACAAGCTATCCTGATTCAATGGAGATTCAATCACTCTACCATAAGCTGACGGACCTGATGAATAACCCATCGCATGCAAAATAGTAGCATCTGCAAATCGGTTCTGAATACCTGCCAATGGCGAGATTTCATATTTAGCTTTCAATTCTGAAGATCCACCTCCAATGGTCATTGGTTTGGTAGCATTCTCCCCAATTACAGCTATGGTAAGTCCTTTTGTTTCTTTTAACGGGAAGAAATTATTTTCATTTTTCAGTAAAACAATTCCTTCGGTTGCCACCTTGCGTGCCACATCAGAATGCTCCTGATTGTTCATCCTACCCAAAGGGCGATTCGGATTCATATTGGTACGCAACATTAATCGCAAAATTCTGCGAGCTTTATCGTTAACTACAGATTCAGGAATCTCACCACTTTTAATTTTTTCGTAGAAAGGATTAGCCAGGTTATAATCGTGATAAGGAAAATTCATAGAAAAAGTCAACCCATTAGTAAAGGTTCCCATTTCAATATCCAAACCGTTCAGGGCTGCTTCCATTGTACTGTGTGTACTTCCCCAGTCACTTACAACCACACCATCAAAATTCCAATCACCTTTAAGGATGTCATTCATTAAAACTTTGTTGTGTGTTGCAAACTGACCATTATATTGATTATATGCACCCATCAAAGACCATACGCCACCTTGCTGTACAGCCGCTTTAAATGCAGGCAAATAAATTTCATGTAAAGTACGATCGTCAGCTTTTACATCAATAACATGACGATCATGTTCCTGATTATTCAAAGCATAATGCTTTACACAAGCAGCAACTCCATTTTTTTGTACTCCTTTAATATATGGAACCACCATAATGGAAGCCAGGTATGGATCTTCTCCCATATATTCAAAATTCCGACCGTTATAAGGTGTACGATAAATATTTACACCAGGCCCAAGTAAAATATCTTTTTCACGATATCTGGCCTCTTCACCTAAAGCAAAACCATATTCGTATGATAATTCAGGATTAAAACTGGCAGCCAATGCTGTAAGTGCCGGGAAAGCTGTAATAGAATCATTGGTCCATCCTGCATATCCCCAGTCGTTCCAATTAATTTCACCTCTTACACCATGAGGTCCGTCAGACATCCATATCTCAGGAATCCCTAATCGGGCAACTCCTGCTGTACTAAATTTCGATTGCGCATGGCAAAGGTCTACCTTCTCGCGTAATGTTAATTGATTGAGAATTTCATCAATTTTCTTTTCCATTTCCTGGTTCGACATTGATTGAGCACTTACTAATTGTGCTAAAAAAAACAATGCTAAAACCACACTAAAACTCTTATTCATAATGAAGTCGATTATTTATTTAAGTTTGTTTTATGTCAGGTTAAAAGGAATAAAAAAAGCATTAAATGTGCTCTAACCAGAACATTAAATGCTTCTTAAAACGTTTCTTAAGTTATTTGAAACAAGAAATCGTTGATGGATGTATATATCCATCAACGATCTTTATTACTTATTTAAATAATTGTGGTACAAATTCCGAAAGATAATCACGCCAGTTAGTCCAGGTATGACCACCTTCTGATTCAACATAGGTATATTTCATACCCATTTCATCTAGTTTAGCTCTGTACTCTACACCTGATTTGTAAAGGAAATCAGTTTTTCCCATACCAATCCAGTAAAGTTTATAACCATTATCCATTTGCTTCTTTAATGTCTCATCGAAGTTTTCGTACACTACTGATTTAACCTGATCATTAGGTAAGATAGCAGCCGAGAACAAACCAACATAGTCGAATGTATTTGGATAATAACGAGAGATATGCAATGAATGGTATCCACCCATTGAAAGACCAGCAATAGCACGGTGAGCCTTATCTGCTTTAACTCTGTAATTATCCTCAACGAAAGAAATTACATCTTTGAATGTTTCTTCGAATTTTCCATCCATAGTATGCTCCAACTGCATGCTAGGCTTGTACAAACCTTTTGGCGATTCACCTGGAGCAGCTTGTTGAGCAACGTTACCATTTGTCATTACAACAATCATTGGTTCTGCTTTACCCTGAGCAATCAGGTTATCCAAAATTTGAGAACTACGACCTAAAGCAATCCAAGCTTCTTCGTCACCACCCATACCGTGTAACAAATACAAAACAGGATATTTGGTTTTACCAGCTTCGTATCCCGGAGGAGTGTAGATAGTCATACGACGAGTTGTTTCATTTCCAGGTGAATTATACCAGCGACGAGAAACAGTTCCGTGAGGAACATCCTGTACACTGTACAAATCAGCTTTACCGCCACCAACAATAAATACATCGGTAACAGAAGCAACGTCACGAATCATATAAACATTATTCGGATCCGTAGTTTTAAGTCCGTCAACAATAAAAGAGTAACTATACAAATCTGAAGCAAGGGGAGCTGAAGTAAATGACCAAACGCCATCACCACCTTTTGTCAATAAAGCCTTACCTGGCCCGTCGAATTCACCGAATGGAGTTTTCATTTTTTCTGTCGGTAAAAAGTCACCTGTGATATAAACTGTATCGGCCTGAGGAGCCATAAAACGGAAAGTCACAGTTTTATCATTATTAACTTCAGGAGATACAATTGGAGCTCCACCCCAAAGTGCTTGTTGTGCATTTACACCAATTGCCATTAATAGAACAAGCAGTGTAGAAAGTGTTACTTTAATCTTCATTTTATTTGAATTTAAATTAGTTACGTTAGGTCTCAGAGAGTGCCCTAAAAGTTTCTTGACTACAAGGTAAACTTTCAGGACACCTTAATCAATTTCTATTTAAATTATCTAGTACACAGTAACTGCAACCGAACCAGCGTATGTAGTCTGGTAAGAACCATTATCAGTTTCAAGATCCAGCACTAAAATAAAGTCATCACCATCTGCGATTACTTCTACTGTACCACTATTAACATAGGCATTACTTGCAACATCATCAACCACAGTTGTTAATACTGATCCTGCATCATAGTAATAAGTTGAATGTAAATATCCAGCTACGATATCTCCACTTGATGGACTACTACTTACAGTATAAGTTCCTTCTGTTAATGTAGCATCACTTAATCCATAAATCTGAAGATTAATAACGCTACCATTACCTGCATGTACCCAAGTATAATAATCTGCATAATAAGTAGACGTTACACCGCTGGTTGAGAACATTAAATAAGTACTGTAAGCAGTACCATCAGAATAAGCAATGGAACTTAGTGTGTTAGTTAAAGCCTCATTTGACTCCGAAAACTCAAAACTTCCTGCTTCATCTAAAGTTGGATAAGTATATGTAGTTCCAAATTCCTCTTCTGTAGCCTCAACATCTTGTATTGCAAGATTGGTTCCACTAAAAGTTAATTTTGAATCAGTCTCAGAAATAGTAATATCTCCACTACGAGCGTAAAGTGTTTCTCCATCCTGAGTATAGTAACAACCACCATACATAACATCAGTTCCCCAGCCAAACCAACTAAGGTCTAAATAATAACCTGCTGCTGCCTGATTTGCTGCACTCAAAGACTCAGCAATTGAATATGTACCTGTAATTGTTGTTGCAGACTCATCAGTAGTTACCTCAAGATTTGCGTATGACACACCATCAGCATAAACAGTAATTTTCTGTTTAACAATACCTGAAATCACTTGATAATTTGAATCATACACAGATTCTGTCTCTACACTATAAGTATATATTGGAATATACTCATAAACAATAGAAAATGAACCAGTCATTCGAACTACAGTCTCATCGGCTAAGTAAATAATACCTTCAATTTCGTAGTTACCACTTCCATCTTCTATAACGGAAATTGTACCACTTGAAATTTGCTGGCCATTACAAGTTGAACCACTTTCTCCTATTAGATAAGTTTTATTAGACGCAGTTTCACTTGCAGTATAATCTGACGATGGTAATGCATAATTAGTCGAATACATTAATAAATTTAATGTATTAGATGCATCGTCTTTTAGATTAATAGAAAAGGCAAATAGAGTACCTTCTTTATCTCTTGATTGAGAGTCTATAACTGTGTAATCACAAACATCCGGATGAGTATAAACTCCGTCGAGCGAATCAAGTGCCTCCTCTTCACATGAAACCAGCAATAAAGCCAGCATCATCATGCTTATTAAAGATTTGAATATTGTTTTCATATATTCTTTTTTACAACTTTATTTCTAACTAATTAATAAGGTATTGTCCAATGCGTTCCAGTGCCATTTGCAGCGATTTTTGCCAGAATACCCAATCATGAATTCCATCACGGGCAATATATTCGTGAACGAAACCCATGTTATTTAATGCTTCGTGAACCAACTCATTTGACTCAAAAACCAAATTATCGGAAACTCCGCAATCCATTGTATAATCGGGTAATTCTTCAAAAGAATCATATCCGGCAATAATGCTTGATATTGATGATGTGACAGATCCAACTCCTTCAACAGCACCACTCATTGAGTAACAATACATAAATTTATCAGGATAGGTAAATGCATAATATGAAGCTCCGAAACCTCCCATAGATAAACCAGCGATATAACGCATCTCGCGTGTTGTATACACACGATAGGTTTCTTCTATATAGGGCAGAAATTCATTCCAGAAATAGGTTTCGTATTGTAGTCCGCTTTGATAGCCATTTACATAAAAGGTATTAAATGCGTCCGGCATTACAACTACCATCGGCTCTACAACTTCATTATTAAATGCATTTTGCAGGATTTGTTTAACATCTCCATCTTCTGCCCAAGAGCTGTTATCTCCTCCCATCCCGTGAAAAAGATATAATACAGGATAATAACGTTCAGTATTGGTATAATAATCGTTGGGTAGTACAATATTGTATTTCATTTCTTGACTCAATACAGCACTACTTATTTTCTTATCGGTTAGAAGGCTAACATTATTTGTTACTACTACCACACTATCTTCCTCGGTACTACAACCTGCAAACAAGATTAGTATGCCTGTAAATAACAATAGTATGTTCTTTCTAACTTTTAACATCTCTGAACTTATTATCCTGTATTAACAATTGATCTACCAACCAGTATTTTGTTCTATATTAGTATTTAGCTCAGTTTCTTGTGCTGGAAATGGGAATAAGGCATTTTTTTCCTGGAATCCATATTTACCACTTGAATTAACCGATTTATAAGTAATAGTACCATTAGCTGCCATTACAGGATATGATTCTCCCTGGTCAGCTAAAATAGTAGCAGCATCTCCCCAGCGGATTAAATCCTGGTAGCGAACATCCTCAAAACATAATTCTAATCGACGTTCCAGTTTGATGGCATCCATGGTTGCTGTTTTGCTTGAAAGTTGAGCACGGCTACGAACCAAATTCAAATAAGTATCAGCCTTATCCTGTGAACCTGCCTGCAGATTTGCTTCAGCTGCCATTAATAACACATCAGCATAACGCATAATTTGAGAGTTGGCATCCCATGCAAAACCATAACCAGCTGCAGGTACTTCATCAGAAGTAATTTTGCTTTTCCACCAGAAATAACCTTCGCCAATAATGGTAAGACCACTTTTTAAACCTACTCCCATCTCCTGAACCTGCTCATAGGTCTTCATGGTAAGATTCAAACGATATCCGTCTTCACCTTCCTCTTCAACAAAAGCATCATATAATCCTTCTTGTGGAGCACAAAATCCCCAACCCAGACTAGCTAATCCTATTTCTGAAAGATCTTCATCAAAACGATCGGAACGCCAATGAATCATTAACTGATACATATTAAAGTTATTCCAAACGTTGTTTTCATCCACTACACGGTTTGACTCAAATAGTGACTCACAGTTGTTTTTATTACTAAAAGCTGTAATATCATCATAATCTCCATCATACAGGTCATATAATCCAGAACTGATTACTTCTTCAAATACAGAAGCTGCAGCCGAATAATCTTCCTGATACAAATGAGCTTTACCCAATAAGGCTTGTGCAAATTGCTTTGTTACACGGTAAACTGAATTATCATCTACCCCTGACTTTTCTACCAGGTAACCTGATTCAATTGCATCTGTTAGATCTTGCTCTACAAATGCCCATAGTTCATCTACATCACCGTTTTCCATTGAATATTCAGATGGTTCCAATGGATGATCAACCAAAGGAGGAGTTCCCCACATCGAAATCAAATCGATATAAGCAAAAGCTCTAAATACTTTAGCTTCAGCAATCATCTGTTTTTTAATATCTGAATCTGCCTCAATATAAGTCAGAACGATATTAGCATCATAAATAATACTGTAATAACTCTCAAAACATCCTGATAAAAAAGCATGCTCAGCTGTGAAAGTAAACTCATTCATTCTTTCCAGATCAGAATTATCACCACGATTTGCTCCTCCTGCCCAAACATCATCGGAACAAATGTTTTTCAAAAATTTGTAGTCATACTGCATGTCGCGCAACTCGCTGTATATTGCGGTTACTGCACCTTCGGCACTTTCATCTGAACCATAATACTCTTCCAGACTTACAGAACCATTTTGTGTAATTTCCAATTCTTTTTCACAAGAGAGCATCCCCAACATTACTGATGCAACTGCTATATATTTGAATATTATTCTTTTCATGTCTATAAAAATTTAAATCATTGATTAGAATGACACGTTAAGTCCAAATATTACTTTCTTCATTGATGGATAACTTCCTTTATCAACACCTAAAGAACTACCCACTCCGGTAACTTCAGGATCGAAACCAATATAGTTTGTAAAAGTGAAGTAATCTTCAAGAGATCCGTAAATCCTAAGATTCTTAATACCTACTTTATCTAGTAAAGATTTAGGAAGTGTATAACCCAACTGTAACTGCTTAATCTTAAAATAAGAACCATCAAATACTCCTGCTGAAGAAGCATAGTATTTATCCAGATCATTTGCCCCTGCACGAGGTGTAGTTCCAGTTGTATTGGTTTCTGTCCAGCGATTTTCTGTAAAATGCGTTAAACTGTTTACCGCATAATCGGTACGGTTTAAACAAGCAAAAACATCATTACCTTGCGATCCTTGTCCGAATACAATTACATCAAATCCTTTATATTCAGCATTTAAAGTAATACCATAAGTAAAATCCGGAATACCTTTTCCTAATTCAACTCTATCTTCTGCACTGATCACATCATCATCGTTTTGATCAACAAAAAGAGGATCTCCTGTTGCTTCATCAATACCGGCAAATTCCCAACCATTAAAATACCAGGCTGGTTTACCCACTTCGAATCGAGTAATTGCAGCAGTTGTGTGATAGCTTGCTCCAGCAATATAAGGTAATGACTGGTGAATATTGGTTACTTCGTTATGAACAGTTGATAAATTACCACGTATTCCATAAGAGAAATCACCTCTTCGGTCGTTCCAACCTAATTCAAATTCAAATCCACTGTTTACAATATTACCTGCATTCATAGGCGAAGCACTGTTACCCACAATATATGAAGGTGTTACCCCCACCATAATTAAGTCTTTCGTCTTTTTATTAAAATAATCAACAGCAAGACTTAAGCGGCTATTCAATAAACGAGCATCGATACCGATGTTTGTTTGCTCATGCGTTTCCCACTTCAACTCTTCGTTACCAGTATAAGATGGTTTGTATCCAATGTTATAAGCAGCACTTGAACTATATGGATAACTTCCGGTACTGGCTACTGAAGTTAAATATGCCCAAGATCCTAATCCGGCTAACGAACCATTTTGTCCCCAACTGGCACGTAGTTTCAAATGATCGATAAACTGAGAAGTAGATTCCATAAACGATTCTTTAGAGATTACCCATCCCAAAGATCCTGCTGGGAAATAACCCCAACGATTTGCCTCTGGTAGATAAGAAGAATCGAAGGCATCAGCACGTAACGAAAACTGAGCTAAATACTTATCCTTATAATCGTAACTCAAACGACCGAAATAAGCATTTTGAGCTTCTAAATCAGGCTCTCCTCCAGAGATCGCTTGTACCGCCTCATCCATTGCATAAGCAAAATAGTAGTAACGCTCATCATCCATTTGAACACCAAAAACATCTTCAGTACCATTTTTACTTCCAGAAACACCATACGAGCGAATCTTAGTAAAAGAGGTACCCAACATAGCTGTTAAATTATGCTGTCCAAAAGAACGAGTGTAGTTTGCAAAGTTTTCCCACTGAAGACGAGTATTGTTATAAGTTGAAGCACTCAAATTCATAAATAGTTGGTGTGCCATTGAATTGGCATAGTAGTCGTTATCATATCCATAACTTTCCGACATTCCCAACAAATATGAAATACGAGAAGTAATCACTAATCCATTAGTTGGTTTAATATTTAAGTAAGCAGTACCGTTAACATTAAAACCAGAGCTTTCTGAATAAGATCTGTCCCTCATAATTAAAGGGTTAATATTTTCGCTGGTTACATAAGGAGAAACACTATAGTAGTTACCGTTTCCATCACTTAGCAACTCTCCAACCCCTGTTTCACGATAATTAGCCAAAGCAGCAGCCATATCATCGGTCATGTTATCTTCAGTATATGTTACAGGAGTCATAGGATCTAACTGCAGTGTACTAAGGATAAGTGAGCCATACTCAGAACCTTCCGATACAGAGCGCGACTTGTAATATTCGATCTGATTATTAGATCCAACTTCCAACCAAGGTTTAACATTATAGCTACCATTGATCATACCTGTATATCTTTTATATACATCGGCATCACCTACTACCATACCATCATTATCCAACATACTTCCTGATAAATAGTAATTTCCTTTTTCGTTACCTCCCTGGAAATTAATACTATGACGTTGCATTACTGATGGTCTGAAAATTTCTTCAATCCAATTAGTGTTTTGTTCAAAATCCCAGTACTTATACACCAAGTCCATGCTAAACTTATCAGCAGCCGTAAAATAATCGATGTATTGTTCTGAGTTCATTACATGAGGCATTTTACCAATACTTTGCGATGTGTATTGATAATCGTAAGTAATAGTACCTGTTCCTTTTTTACCTTTTTTGGTAGTAATAAGGATTACACCATTACCAGCCTGAGCACCATAGATAGCAGCTGATGCAGCATCTTTAAGAATTTCCATATTCTCGATATCATTTGGTTCGATACCGGAAATAGAAGATGCAACACGTCCGTCTACTACATAAAGCGGAGTTCCACCATTGTTGGAGTTTACACCCCTGATGCGAATTGTTGGAGAACTACCCGGAGCACCTGATGATGAATAAACCTGTACACCAGAAGCTTTTCCTGCAAGAGCCTGCAATGGGTTGCTAATAGTACGGTTTTCCATATCTTCCGATTTAACCTGAGCTACAGCTCCTGTTAAACTACTCTTTTTCTGAACACCATATCCGATAACAACAACTTCGTCGATATCCTGAAGCTCAGATTGTAAAGTAACATTAAACGTTGTTTTGCCAGCAACGGTTAATTCTACTTCCTGCATTCCAATAAATGATACTCTTAAAATTCCATCTTCAGGAACATCATTTAATTGAAACTTACCATCCATGTCGGTAACTGTACCAATTGTTGAACCTTTAACAATAATAGTTACACCTGGTATAGGTGCACCATCCTGATCAACAACAGTACCGTTTACTGTCTTTCCGTCTTGTTGGTTTGTTAGATCCGAAAAATTGTCAGAGTTTTCAGAAACTCTATAACCATCTCCTTCATTTGTTTGATTAGTCTCTGCCTGAAGTTGAATCGCAACAGACAGTCCGAATATTAAACAAACTGTTTTTAGATTGTTTACTTTTCTTGGCCAAAGCCTGGAGAAAGTACCTAACCACTTTTTTTTCATAAATTTGCAGATTGTAGTTAACTAATAAAAGGATTCTATTCTTTTCCGGGGAAGGGCCTAATCTTCCCTGTTTTTTTATTCTTCTAATATTTAATCATATGTTATTTTGCATTTTTTGGATTTTCTATCACACTAAATATTTTTTCAATATTTTCATTGCGTTATATTGACACAAAGCTAATAAAATAATTAACAATTTTTCACGTTCGCAGTTTTTTTTGAATGATTTACTCTTATTGTATTGATTTAGTGATTTTTAAAATTTCATGATTTTTTACACTTTTCCACAGCAGATCTCACTCTTTCAATATTATTATTACATCTACTCTACCAATCAATCAGTTTATAACTAAAAATAGTTTAAAAATATCCTCCTAAAAATGAATGATTTTCAATGAAAAATGAATAAATTGAAAGAGTACACCGGTTTCCTGATTATTGACTTATTGAATTTTTATTTTTTCGACCTTCTGAATTATTCCACATGAATTCAGCGCTCTACCTGAAAAAGGCAGAAAAACCTTTTTATTTTAAATTAATTAAACCAGTTAACACTAAACTTCATTTTTATGGAAACATTAAAATCTGCAATTAATCTGCAACAATATGGTATTAATGATGTCCAGGAAATTCTCTACAATCCCTCTTATGAAGAATTATATCAAGAGGAAATGAATTCAGATTTAGAAGGCTATGAAAAGGGACAGCTTACTGAATTTGACAGCGTCAATGTAATGACAGGAAGATTTACCGGACGATCGCCCAAAGACAAATATATTGTATATGATGATACAACTAAAGACACCATTTGGTGGACTTCAGAACATGCTCCGAATGATAACAAACCCCTGTCACCTAGAATATGGAAAGAACTTAAAGATGAAGTTTGTGAAGATTTGTCGGGCAGAAAGCTTTATGTTACAGATGCCTTTTGTGGAGCTAATATCAATACTCGTTTAAAAGTAAGATTTATCACCGAAGTGGCCTGGCAGGCACATTTTGTAAAAAACATGTTTATCCGCCCAACCAAGGAGGAATTATATAATTATGGAGAACCCGATTTCGTTGTTCTCAATGCTTCTAAGATGACTGATTATAAATGGAAGGAACACAATCTACATTCTGAAGTATTTACTGTTTTTAACCTCACTGAAAGAGTTCAGCTAATAGGTGGAACATGGTATGGTGGCGAAATGAAAAAAGGAATATTTGCCATGATGAACTATTACCTTCCCCTGAAAGGAATTGCCGCAATGCATTGTTCGGCCAACAAAGGTAAAGAGGGTGATGTTGCCATATTCTTTGGTTTATCTGGCACAGGAAAAACAACTCTATCAACAGATCCACACCGAATGCTTATTGGCGATGATGAACATGGTTGGGATGATGAAGGCATATTTAATTTCGAAGGTGGATGCTATGCCAAAACGATTGATTTAAATGAAGATAGTGAGCCTGACATTTACCATGCGATAAAAAGAAATGCTTTATTGGAGAATGTTAGCGTCTCTGAGGATGGTTTAGTTGATTTTCACGATCGATCGATTACAGAAAACACCCGCGTTTCGTACCCTATCTACCACATTAACAACATTGTTAAACCTGTTTCAAAAGCGGGCCATGCCAACAAAGTAATATTCTTAACAGCTGATGCATTTGGTGTTATGCCACCGGTCTCCATACTTAATCCGGAACAAACCCAATACCATTTTCTTTCTGGTTTTACAGCCAAGCTGGCTGGAACTGAATTGGGAGTAACAGAACCTGTTCCCACTTTTTCAGCTTGTTTCGGAGAAGCTTTTCTTTCTCTTCATCCAACAAAATATGGTGAAGAGTTGGTTAAGAAAATGAAAAACCATAATGCAAAGGCATATCTGGTTAATACCGGCTGGAACGGATCGGGTAAAAGAATTTCAATTAAAGATACCAGAGCCATTATTGATGCAATTTTAGATGACTCAATCGAAAAGGCTGACACAAAGACAATTCCGATTTTCAATCTGGAAGTCCCTGTATTTCTGCATGATGTAGACCCACATATTATGGATCCAAGAGATACTTATTCTAATCCGGAAGTATGGACAGAGAAAGCAACAAACCTTGCAGAAAAATTCATCCGTAACTTTAAGAAATATACAGATACAAAATTGGGTAAAGAACTTGAACAAGCCGGGCCTAAGATTCATCAAAAAGCTTAGTTCAAAGAGACTATAAATTAATTTCAAAAGACAGGTTTACTTCTAACAAAATAAACCTGTCTTTTATCTTTTATTCAATCCAAACGGTTACGCCGGCTGGTTGTAACACCTTTTCTCCAATCAAAATGGTTGCCTTGTTATCCAGATTCAACTCATAATCTGTTGATGAATAATTAACAGCTACCCAAAAGCCATCGCGATACTGAACAAATACTCCTTCAGGATAATTTTCTACACCTATATCATTAGCATTGAAAGCACTCTTAATAATATCTTTTTCCAACTGACCATCTGTTGATTCAACACCCACATACCAAACAGTACCTTTTCCGATTTTATTTTTTAGCACACATGCCGTTCCTTTGTAGAACTGATCTTTGTATGAAGCCAACACTTCGGTATCCTTGTAAGGTTTAATCAGATCACCCCACGAACTCCAATGATAGGTTTTATCGTTCATTACAATGTTTCCCGATTTACCTCCGGGCAACATATCAAATTGCTCAATTTCTCCGCCAATCAAATCATTCATGATACCGGAGAGATTACTTTCCCATAAATGAGCATTTTTATCTTTGGCCCCGGTTCTTGTGGAAACAATCAGATTACCCCCATTCTCAACATATTTCTTCCACTTTGCAACCAAAGCTTCATCAACCATTTCGTAAGCAGGCACTACAATAAAATGATAGTCTTCAAAATTATCTTCTTCGGTGATAAACTCAACCGGCGCACCCAATGAATGCAGAATCTGCTGATAACGTTGCATATGCCCCCAGGTATTCCATTGATATGTCTGACACTGACGATCCAGATTCCACAAATTATCAAATGACCACATCAACCCTGTTTTACGCTTTGCCAATTTCTCAGGTGTTTTGGCTTTCTCTGAGTAATCTTTTCTTAGTTGATTTATTTCATTGATAACCTGTACATATTCCTTTCCACCTTGACTTAAGGTAATGCCGTCAGTAGTTACAATACCATGATGGTATTGCTCAGATCCATATAAAACCTGACGATAGCGATACGTGCAGGCAAACGAACTGCCTCCAGCAAAGCAATGCCACAACCACATTCTTACCGTTCCCGGTTGAAGCAGTGAATTATGATTGGCCCAGTTAACCTGCCCCGGTTGCAACTCCATCACGCCAGTTAAACCATCTACAGACTTGTAATAATCATTAGCATACATCAAAACCGAATAATCTCCCAACCTGAATCCCAGATCGCCCAGATTACTGCTTCCATAATTCGGATAAGCTGTAAATGAAGCAAAATCCATTTTTGTGCTTCTTCGGGGATCTGTTTGTCCACCTTTTGCAACATAATTGGTTGTGATATACTGTGATGGAACGATGTACTTTCTCAACTCTTCGGCCTGAAAATCCAGAAAAGCAGCTTGTGTGTCAGCGGTAAATCGTTTATAATCCAGTATGGCTATTGGATTTGTCCCCCACCATCCTACGGAAGTGGCATTGTAAATATGCACCTCATCAAACGATGCAAATAACTGACTCCAGAATCGAGTACCCCAAGCCTGATTTAAAGCTTCAATAGTTGTATATTTCTTTTGCAACCACTTTATAAAAGCCTTTTGAGCCGATGGACTGTAATCTTCCTTGGCCTCTGGTTCATTATCAATCTGCCAGCCAATTACTGTTTTGTTTTTACCATATCGTTTGGCCATTATGGCGACGATCAGTTGTGTTTTTTCTAAAAAAACCGGATTTGACAACGACATATTGGCACGTGTTCCATGTTGTTCGCGCTGATAGTTAGCATCCATCAGATATATTTCGGGATATTTGATGCCCATCCAGACAGGAGGACAAGGAGTTGGTGTGCCCAAAATAACCTTCAACTTATATTTTTTAGCCAGCTCAATGACTTTATCCAACCAGGCAAAATCATAAACACCTTCCTCAGGTTCCATCATAGCCCAGGCAAATTCAGCCATATGGATAAATTCAAATCCATGATTGGCAATGTTTTTAATATCCCGGTCCCATTGATCAGGATTCCAGTGCTCAGGATAATAATATACCCCGACAGACATTAAATCTTTCTTCTTAAAAAATTCTTGTGCATTGGTACTTAATGAAATTATAGCTACCAACGACAGAAATAAAATCTTTCTAAAATTCATATCTTATTTAATCTCAATATTCTTTGTCAATCTGATATTATCCGATGAGCTTCCAACCATAACACTAACTGATCCTTTTTCTAGTACCATTTGCTTTTTCACTTCATCCCAATAACAAAGATCTTTTAATTTAACAGGTATTTCCAATTTTACGGTTTTTCCTTTTTTGATATTAACACGTTGAAAGCCTTTTAATTCTTTAATCGGTCTGATCACTTTAGTATCAGGAAACGAAACATATACCTGAACAACCTCTTCTCCATCAAAATCACCAATATTGGCAATATCTAAGGACACCATGATTTGATCATCCGATTTATTTAACTCTAAATTTTCATACTCAAAACGGGTATAACTTAAACCATAACCAAAGGCAAATAGAGGCTGTTGAGTTGAGTACATATAAGTCCGGTTATTCCAGATATTGTAATCCAATAAATCGGGTAACTGGTTTTCATTCATGGGCCATGTTTGTACCAGTCGGCCTGCAGGGTTATAATCACCAGAGAGTACATCCGCCAGGGCATGTCCCATCTCCTGACTATTGTGTGTGATATGAACTATAGCCGGCAAATTATGGTGTGACCAGTTAATTGCATATGGAAAATTACTCACCAATACCAAAACTGTATTTTGATTTTGTTCAAAAACCTTTTTAATCCATTCTTCATCTTCAAGATTGATGGATTTTCGATCAACCGACTCTTTCCCATAACTATCACGTGTTACCTTTGCCCATCCGGCATTTCCTGTCGGGTGATTTCCACCAAAAACCAAAACCAAATCAGCTTCTTTAGCCGCAACAAGTGCTTCGTTCATTAGTGAATCTGGAACATAGGTAATTTCCATATCCTTTCCGAACCGTTCCTTCAAGCCTTGCAAGGGAGTTACTAAATAGGGAGCAGAACCCGAATACCAATCCAATAAAACCTGATCAACCAATTGTCCAATCACAGCAATCTTCTTTACTTTCTCTTTAGTAATGGGCAGAGTTGAATTTTCATTTTTCAGTAGCACAATCGACTTCTGTGTTGCTTCTCTTACTATTTTTTTATTCCTATCAGTCAACCATGGTTCAACTTCATTATTCTTTCCGATGGTGGCATATGGATTTTGAGATTCTTCATCCAACAAACCTAATTTTATCATCACCCGAAAAACGCCACGTAAAACCTCATCAATCTCGTCTTCAGAAACAAATCCTTTTTCAACTCCTTTGGTAATGGCTGTTTTATAATCATCCAAAAACTGATTAATACCGGATTTAACTGCCATGGATGCTCCCATCTCGATTGAATCATAGTATTTATGATCGGAGATTAACAATTTCAGAGCACCACCATCAGTACATATAATTCCGTTTTGCCCCCATTCGTCAACTGTTAATTCCTTTAACAGCGGACTAACCATCATTGGAACTTCGTTCACCTTATTATAAGCAGCCATATAAGCTCTTGATCCACCTTCTTCTACTCCCATTTGAAAAGGCAAAGCATAATACTCACGCAACTGACGTTGATTAAAATTGGAGCTTGACCAGGTACGACTATCCTCGTTGCTGTTAGCCAGAAAATGCTTCATCAATGAAGCTACCTGCCAATGATCAGGATCAGGTCCTTGTAAACCTTTGATAAAAGCCACCGACATGGTTCCGACTAAAAACGGATCTTCGCCATAACACTCTTCTGTTCTGCCCCATCGCGGATCGCGACCAAGATCAGCATTAGGCGCACGCACAACCAATCCTCCCCTTTTATATTTGGGCGATTGAGCCATATAACGAACTTCATACCCTTCAATTTCACCCATTTGACGCATCAGGGTAGTATCCCATGTTTGCCCCATTCCATACGATTGAGGGAAAGTAGTTGTGGGTACAGGATTCCCTCTGCCCCAGTTACCGGGTTCACCCATTGCCAGTCCATGCAATCCTTCAACATGACCAGTTGCTTCAATTCCCAAACGAGGCACGGAAGGATTTGTGCTTAAACAAACAATTTTCTCATCCAACGTCATTAAAGAAAGTAGGTTGTCAATCCTTTTTTCTGTATCCAGTTTCGGATTCTTAAACGGAAAGGATTGAGAAAAAAGCGAAACAGGAAAAACGAAACAAAGCAATATATATGCAATTCGTATCATGAAAATTAATAATAAGGGAAGTCCTGTTTTAACAATACTTCCCGGATTTATTCTTATTTATTCTCAGTCAAGCTGAAGGTGACTCCTTTAACAGAACCTTTTGTTAAGGATAGCTGATCATCTTTCTTTTCAACACTAACCTCAACCAATTCATTGTTTGATGGTAAACAGATAAATCCACCTGCTTTACTTGAATCACCGCAGAAAGTTCGCAATTCTAATTTTGACCAATCCATATCTTTAGTACTCTGAGCAAGTTTAATATGGGGAATAATGCTTCCTTCGCGCACCAGCATCACAATTGGAATATCGCCTGCCTCAATGGCATGCCAACCTTCTGCATACAATTTACCTGTCTGATAATCTATCCAGTTTCCTTTTGGCAGATACACATTACGTTTGGTTACTGCTTCAAAAAGTGGAGCCACCAGAATATCGGAACCAAACAAATACTCATCATCCACTAGCCAGGCACCCGGATCATCAGGAAACTCAACAAATAAAGCACGCATCATAGGCAAACCTTGCTCTGTACATTGTTTTGCCTGAGCATAAATATATGGCATCAGCTCGTAGCGCATATTATCAGCCTTTTTGAAGTCTTCCAGAAAACTTTCACCATATTCCCATGGCTCTTTTGGCGGCGCTCCATGACTACGGGTGTGAGATGTTAACATGCCAAAAGGAGTCCAGCGACGGTATAGTTCCTCAGGTGTTTTTAAAACAAAACCTCCTATATCGTGACTCCAGAATGAAAATCCACTCAATCCAATGGATAATCCACCTCGTAAAGCAGCGGCCATAGCTGTATTTGTATTGGCAGGATCGCCTCCCCAATGTAAAGGATATCGCTGACTACCAGCCCAGGTGCTTCGTGCCCACATTATCTGTTCGCCTTTAATCTCTTTGGTAATATCTGCAACGGCTTTATTATATCGTAATGGATACAGGTTATGCTCGTAAAACCCTGTTCGCCCGGATGCATAAATACCATTGTAAGGAGCAGCCTCGCCAAAATCAACTTTAATGGCACCAACACCCAACTTCAATAAATCACCTATCTTCGCCTGATACCACTCAACCGTTTCAGGGTTCGAAAAATCCAATACCGCATCTTCGTATGGTAGATTTCCTTTGGCATTTTTCACATACAATTCTTTTTCAACAATCTCATTAAACAAGGTATTTTGAGGAACAAAATAAGGCAATTGCCACAAACAGGTTTGAAAACCCTGCTTTTTCAGATCTTTAATCATCAACGCCGCATCATCAAAACGCGATTCAGAGAATTGATAATCGCAGCGCCAGTCCGTTTCGAACCAACCCGTGTCGAAATGAATCACATCACAAGGCACTTCATTATCACGAAGCTTCTTAGCTACTTCTCGCCCTTCCTGTTCTGAGAAATAAGTTATACGACTCATCCAGAAACCAAAACTCCAAAGTGGTGGCATAGCTGCCTTTCCTGTTAAATCGGTATACTCATCCAAAATATCTTTAGGATCGCCCAGAAAGACAAATAAATCCAGCGTTTCATCTCCAATCATTAAGGAATTAACACCACTGAAATACTTACCAAAATCACAGGTTATAGGAGTTGAAGTATGCATAAACATTCCGTAACCTCGGTTACTCATAAAAAACGGAATGGGTTTATACATGGTTTCGTTCTGTATACCGTTGGCATCATCGGTACATAGCACCACTTTTTGCCCTCGCTTATTAAACTCAGTATATGACTCACCACAACCGAAAATCATTTCGTTTGGCTCCAATGTAAAAGCTGCATTCACACTACGTGAATAATCCGAAGCCCTGCGCACAAAAGAAAATGGCATGATGGGCGTATAAGTGGTTTCGGCATTATCGATATGATGATTGGTTTGCGTCAGCAATTTTCCTTGATTATTATAAAACGAAACGCGCCATGGATTAACACTGATAACCACCTTTCCATATTTCGAAGTATAAATATGTTTGCCTTCTTCTGATGAATACTTCCACGAATGATCGACCGGAGCGGTGCCATTAACCAACATTAATGAAGGCTGATTAACCGTTTTATCGATACCTGTTTGCATCTGCAGACGCACTGTTCGAGGTGAAACAAATTCAAGCTTAAAAGGCAAAGTTGGTGATGCCTGGTATTCACCTTCGGGAAATTCATTGGGCGTTACCGGACGTAATACACCCAGCATATTATTGAAAGCATAGCGGGTCTTATATTCATACCTCGAATATTTAACCTTACCAACTCCGGTATTTGGATTGAAAGACGAAAGTTCTTCAGCAAAATAATAGGTATTCTTAAAGTCATAGAAATCTTTACTGATGTCGACAGGCTCATTTACCAAGCCGTGATTTTGTAATTGGGCAAAGATTTGGTGTGATTCGAAAAGCAAAACACATAAAGGAATCAACCAATAGAATTGTTTCTTCATTACTCTTAAGATTTAGTTCTTTGGATTTACACCGTAAAATTACATCTACCTGCAAGTTATGAAGTGTATAAAATGTTAACAATGGCTGACATTAGGTTTTTGAAAAACAAAAAGCAGAAGAACCGGAATCCTTCTGCTTTCATAAAAATTGATCTATACATTAAAACAATTATTCAACCGTAATAATAAGTTTTGTGCCTTTAAGTCCGTTGGATGTTGCATTTAAAATAATTTCTCCTGCCCCCCTCTCATCTGGTTGAACAATAACCTGTGCCAATCCATTGAATAATTTTCTTTTCCACTGATCAGCACCTTTCACCATTTGAATATCGCCTAAATGCTTATTTGGTTCGTCCCATTGATTTGGTGGTGCTAAAGGTAATCCAACTAAAACAAGATTATTAGTACCTTCTTTCAATAACGAATTATCAATCTTGAACACTGCCATATTATCTAAATCTCCTTCAATAGGTTGAATATTTACTCCATTTAAATATGCCTGCAGATTATCTCCAACTTTTTTAGAGTACCAGATGAATTGACCGTTGGTCACATCTTCTTTTGAAAGATCAAATTCTGTTACCATCATTTTATTCTTCGAATCTTTCTCTAAAATAGCTGTTGCAGCTTCTGGCAGATCCACCTCTATTTCTCCTAAATCGTATTTCCTAATCTTAGGCGTTTGAATAACTTTATAATCATCAATAAATTTATCTTTTTCCAATGAAGTTGGATTTCCGTTACCAACGCCAATTAGTTTTCCTGGTCCTTCTAATGTAAACTCTATTAAATTATCAGCTACTGGCACTGCCCGGCCTTTTTTATCCAATACTTTAACGGTTACAACAGAAACATCGTTGGCACAATTTTTCAACATGGTTTTATGCCCTGCTAACTCAATCTTATATGGATCAGTAGTTGTTTCAACAATCTCCTCCATTATTTTTTCCCCATTGGCATAACCAACCGCTTTTAATTTTCCAGGTTGATAAACAACAGGCCACTCCAAATGACCATTAACCTCCATACTTTTTCGACCTTGTGTTTTACCATTAAGGAATAACTCCACTTCCTCACAGTTGCTGTATGCCCAAACCTGTATGGTATCACCTTCTTTTCCAGTCCAGTTCCAGTGAGGAAGCAAATGTAAAACAGGCTCATTACCCCACCACGATTTCAGGTAGAAAACATTGTCTTTTGGGAAACCACATAAATCCATCATACCAAAATACGAAGTGATAGATGGCCATGCATAAGGTGTTGGTTCACCTCTATAATCAAAACCAGTCCAGATAAACATTCCAGCCAGGTAATCACGTTCAGCATAATGCTTCCAGCTGGTCTCAATTGTTTCCCATGTTGGACGAGGTAAATGATCGTAAGCTCTCATATAGTGCTTTTCAGGATCATCAAAATAAATCCCACGGGTTGCCCAGGTAGAACCTTCCTCTGTACCCATTGAGGGTTGATTTGGAAATAACTCGTGATGCTTATCGGTATCCCATTGTCCCAGGTAATTGTAACCCATCACTTCAACTGCAGCAGAAACACCCTGATTACAACCACCGCTAACAGCAGTATTCATCGGCCGGGTCGGATCAATGGTTCGGGCAAAATTTTGCATCGTAGTGGTGATTCTCTCACCCAAAACATTACACTCAATGCCCCATTCTTCATTACCCATGGACCAAACAAAAATACTAGGATGATTACGGTCACGACGGATCAATCGCTCTACCTCATCAAAAGCTTCCTGATGGCTCCCCATTAATCGATTTTCGTCGATAACCAAAATTCCCATTTCGTCACACATAGACAATAACTCAGGTGTTGCCGGATTATGTGAACTTCGATAAGCATTACTTCCAAAATTCTTCAGTTGTTGCAAACGCCAGCGAATTAACTCATCAGGCATAGCACAACCCACACCAGCATGATCCTGATGATTATTGGTTCCTTTTAGTTTTACATGTTTGCCATTTAAGAAAAATCCTTTATCAGCATCAAAATAAACTGTTCTAAAACCAGTACGGGTCTTATATTCATCTACTACATTTCCATCCACTAAAATTTGAGTAATAACGGTATGTAAGTATGGATCCTCAAGTGACCATAAATGAGGATTACTAACAACCATTGATAAATCCACTTCACCTTTTGCCATTGCTGCTAAAGTATTTTCTTCACTTTTAGCCTCAGCCAAAACTTTACCCTCAGCATTGATTACTTGCTGACTAACAACAAATATTGATGAATCTATTCCTCGATTTTCAATCTCTGTTTTAACGGTAACGTTGGCTTTATCAGCATCGATATCAGCATAAACAAAGGTTCCGTCTTTTTGAACATGTAAAGGCGATGTCTTGCGCAGCCAAACGTGGCGATAGATCCCTGCTCCTTCGTAATACCAACCTTCTTCGATGGTAACATCAGCCCGAACAGCAACAACATTCTCTCCACCATAATTTAATAGGTCTGTAATATTATAACCGAAGCTCTGATAACCGCTTGACTCATTCCCCAGATAATGTCCGTTAACCCAAACCATAGCATCCCGCGAAACTCCATCGAAATCAATAAAAATCTGATTGCCAAAATCCTTCTCATCAATCGTAAAATGCTTTCGATACCAACCCACACTAACATCCGGAAAATTTCGACCTACTGCCTTATAACCATGGCTATGGCTGCCTTTGGCATCAAAAGGAACTTCTACTGCCCAATCGTGAGGTATATTCAACTGACGCCATGTTCTGTCGTCGAATGAAACAGCTGCAGCTCCATCACCAAAACCTGCTTTTGCCAGATAGGTAAAATAGCTTGTTCCGGTGTTAAAATCCTTTTCAAAATCGGTTGGATGCCCGTATGTAAATTTCCAATCCTTATCAAAATTGATTCTTTCTCTAACCACCTGGGCATATACACTCGGTATTAAAACCAGTAACCCTAATAACAAAACAGTTTTTCTATTTAAACTCATAATGATGCTATACTTTTTCTATTCCAGAAATGTACTCTTATTGTCAATGACGATTTAATGAAAATCAATCGTTTTATTGCCGGATTGAATCAAACCAACAGTCATTAAATTAATTATTTAAATTGTTGCATGCAATTGAAACCTCATTCTATCAACATTTGCAAAAATAATTATGATCAGATTGCTTTAAATTATTGTTTGTTTCCTATTGGGTATGTAAATGTTAATTTATCAATCATCCAATAAACCTACTCAGATAATTAATCAACTAATAACTAGTACTTAGATAAAATATTCAAACAAAAAAAATGTCACAAGACAATTAAAGTCCTGTGACATTTTTTTCTTAAATATTATTTATACTTAAAGGTAGAAAGATCTACCTGAACTACCATTTAAAGCTATTCCAAAGTAATCAAAACAACAGATTTTGCTGGTATTTTTATTTTCATTGTACCATTCTTTGGTTTGGCAACTTTAAATTCTTTTAATGATACCTGTTCCGTTTGATCAAAATCGTTTAACGATTGTAATTTTTCTCCTGTAACAATCAGTCCTGTTGCATTTTTATATTTCTGATTATCAAAAGTATATTCAATTTCCTCATCCTTGTTTGGATTCAAATTACAAACAGTCATGCTTAGTTTACCATCTTTAATAGATGCTGAAGCATTTAATGCCGGAACCTCTTCATCACCCACTTTGTACATTTCTGTCTGAACATCTAAAGGTACCAAAGTAGCATCCTGATGAACACTGTACATTTTAAAGATGTAGTAAGTAGGTGTTAACAACATTTTATCCTCACGCGTTAAAATAACTGACTGTATCACATTAATCATCTGGGCAATATTTGCCATTTTAATACGATCAGCATGATTGTTGAAGATATTCAAATGAATTCCTGCCAGTATAGCATCTCTCAAGGTGTTTTGCTGATATAGGAAACCTGGGTTTGTACCCGGCTCACAATCATACCATGCTCCCCACTCATCTACGATCATATCAATTTGCTTCTTTGGATCATATTTATCCATAATGGCAGAATGATTGTTAATTAACTCTTCCATATAGAAAGTTTTTCTCATGGTAAGATGATACTCAGCTTCATCAAAATCTCTCGCAGATCCTTTGTTTCCCCATCCTCCGGGATGAACATAGTAGTGAAGTGAAAGTCCATCAACAATGTGCTTGTAGTGCTGAAGTTTTTTCATCAACACTTCTGTCCAGTTATAATCGGCAACATTAGCACCTCCAGCAATTTTATAATCAGCACCATGACAATAGGTTGCATAATTACGATACAGATCAGCATAATACTCTGGAGTCATATTTCCACCACAGCCCCAGTTTTCGTTACCAATTCCCCAATATTTTACTTTCCATGGTTCTTCCCGCCCATTTTGTTTACGCCACTCAGTCATGGGACTTTTATTGGATGAAGTCATATATTCAACCCACTCCTTAGCCTCTCGTACCGAACCGGATCCAACATTAAGATTAATATAGGCATCAGCACCAATCAACTCACAAAAATCCATAAACTCATGGGTTCCAAAACTATTATCTTCCGTTACGCCTCCCCAATGAACATTAACAATGGAAGGTCGCTCACTTTTGGGTCCGATACCGTCTTTCCAGTTATATGTATCGGCAAAACAGCCTCCAGGCCATCGCAACAAAGGAATTTGCATTTCACGTAATGCATTAATCACATCTACACGAAAACCTCGGACATTTTCAATAGATGAACCTTCACCAACATAAAAGCCATCATAGATACAACGTCCCAGATGTTCTGCAAAATGACCGTAGATATCTCTGTTGATAACTGTTTCAGCCTTTTCAGTATTGGCCGTAATTTTGTTTTGAGCAAATACTGTTGTTGACAAAAACAGTACTGCAAGAAGAAGAATAGATTGAATTCTCATTTTTTGTAGCTTATTTAAGAGGTGTTACTTTTTTACCCCAGATTCCGTGACCGCTTGGTAAAATACCACTGAACAGAATGGTTTCACATTCCTGTTCCCAATCCCATCCTCTGAAGATAGCACATTCAATTTTGCTTGTTTCATCACCCGCAAGATAAAGAACTCCATCCTTTAAATCAAAATTTTTAATTTGTTCCAATTTTTCAACTCTAACTTCGCCATTTGTTGTAAAAGTTGCTTCAACAGAAACATTAAAAGCTTCTGGTTTATATTGCCAACCACCGGGAGTATATAGTTTTTTATCGGGTATATTCTGTAATTCAATAATTTCCCATAATCCGGTTAACTCCTCTTTTTCAATCTGATCTTTATTCTCAATAATATTATATCGTTCCGGTGACAACACAGGCCAGCCATTTGATAACCAGTTTACCTCACGCACATGCATTTGCAGCGCCAGATTTTCGGGAGCCAATCTACCCTGATGCATAACATAATACTTCCCGTTATCGTTTAATACAGCACAGTGAGCATTCCCGTTCCATCCGGGATGATTCTTAAACATATAACTATGGGTTAAAATTGGATAGTTATCTGTGGTGTCTTTTAAATCGTTTCCAAAATAATCCAGGAATGGGCCCTCTGGTGATTCAGATCTTCCAACACGTAGATTATAAAAACTGAATAAGGAGTCGTATGATACAAAAAGATAATACATATCCTGTTCTTCGTTGAATACGATTTCAGGAGCTTCAATCACCCGATCCTTACCATTTTCAAGACGGGCAATCAAATGACCTTTATCTCCGGGAGTTAAAGCTAAACCTGTTTCGGTATTCAGTTCCATGCAATATAACCCTCCAAAGTATGAACCATATACCATCCAGTCCTTACCAGTTTTTTTGTCTGTTATTACGGATGGATCAATTGCATTCATTTTACTTTCACGGGTGGTTTTTACAATTTCCCCCTTATCTTCCCATGGTCCTAAAGGTGATTCAGAAGTTGCCATGCCTATGAAAGATGCATTAGATCCAAAATAAGAAACCGAGTAATATAAACGATACTCATCACCTACTTTACGAATGAAAGGCGCCCACATATTATCAGCTGCATGCCCACCATTCACACTTTTTACATATGTAAAGGCTTCTTCAGGTGTTTCATCAAATACCCATCCTTCAAAATTCCAGTTTACCAAATCCTTTGAACTTCGTATCGGAAGTTTTCCAATATGAACACTGTCATCCTTAAAATTAATATTCGGTGGTGTAAAATAGGCACCCGTAGCATATACATAATATGTATCACCTACTTTTATACAAGACGGATCATGAACATTGGCTGCATTCCATTGATTACGATGACTTAAACTTGATATCTCAGTATAGTCATCAGTGTATGGGTTGCGTTTCTTTTCAGCAGGTTTCATGCTGCAAGCCTGAAGGCCGATAACACTTACCAAAATTATTAAGTAGGGAAAATATCTCATCTTGTAATATTTGTTACTATTCAAAACAAAATTAACCTGAGAGATAGTCTATAGAGAGGACAAACGTTTTTATAAAGTGGATAGATGTAGAATATACCTACTATATATTCAACCAATGTTCTGTAAACAACTTCTGTATACGCTATCAGTTAGAGCATCTTATAAGTTTACACAATTATGCACCTGTGTATTCACTTGGCGAACAATCATAGAATTTTTTAAATACACGGCTAAAATATTTCGGATCGTTGAATCCAACCATTACAGCAACTTCGGCAACCTGATATTTTTTAGATTTAAGTAAAGGAATCGATTTTTTTAGTCGAAACACATTGATGTATTCATTAGGTGAAACATTGGTTAATGCTTTCAGCTTTTTATACAACAAACTTCTGCTAACAAACATTCTTGACGAGAATTTTTCAATATCGAAAGTTGGGTCAGCATATAATTCAGAAACAACATTATTCACCTTTTGCATAAATTCATCGTCCAACGAACCTCCTTTTAAATCCAATTCTTCAGCGCTATTCTGCAGATATATTTTCTTCAGTTTTTGCCTGTTCTCAACCAGACTTTTTATTTTGGCCAATAACAATGCAAAATTGAATGGTTTGGTAATATAATCATCGGCACCTACTCCCAGACCTTCCACTTGATTCTCTTCCATACCCTTGGCTGACAGCAATATGATTGGAAGATGACTGGTATTAAGATTATTTTTTAATTGCTTACATAAATCCAAACCATTCAGCCTTGGCATCATAATATCACTAACAACCAAATCAATTTCTTCTTTTAAGGCCTGATCATATCCATCCTGGCCATCTACCGCTGTATAAACTTTGTAGGTATCACTTAATGATTCACTTAAGAAATTTCGTAAATCATCATTATCTTCCACAATTAAAAGCTTTACTTTCTCTCTATCGTCATCATCATTTAATTCAGCTTTTTCTTCTGTAGCTTTCATTAAATTTACTTTCTCAATCAACGAAAGCGAATCTCCAATTTCCTTTTTAACAATAGTATATTCTTTAAAAGCGGCTTCTTCTATTGGTAGTATTAAAGTAAAAGCAGAACCTTCACCAAATTCGCTTGACACCGAGATTTGACCATTAAGCTTTAGTACTAATTCTTTTACTAACGAAAGCCCGATACCTGTTCCAAAGCCCAGATTATTATCGGCACGATAAAAACGATCAAATACCTTTTCTAATGTTTCCTTTTTAATTCCCTGACCAGTATCTGTCACTACGACCTTGATACATTTACCTAATTCCTCGTCATTAAACTGCTGTAGTTCCAGATCTACTTTACCATCCTCGGGTGTATACTTAAAGGCATTTGACAATAAATTAAAAAGTATATTTTCAAGTTTTGATTTATCGTACCACCCTTCATAATCTCCTTTGCTAACATTAATAGAATAGGCTATATTTTTATCTTCAGCCAACACTTTAAATGCTTCACCAATCTCTGTAATCACTTCATTCAGATTACCATCATGCAGAAAAACCTCTAATTTACCGGCTTCTAATTTGCGGAATGTTAATATCTGATTTGTTAACATCAACAATCGTTCAGCATTTCTTTTAACGATATTTATCGATTTCTGCACATTCTCAGGAAGCTGATACTTGGGATTATTTAATATTCTTTCAATAGGCGAAATAATCAGTGTTAATGGGGTTCTGAACTCATGCGAGATATTTGTGAAGAATTGCATCCTCATCTGATGAATACCTTCAACCTCCTTGTTTAAGGCAATTAACTGATCACGCTGTGATATAATTTCTTTATTCTGATCCTCTAACAGACTTTTCTGATTCTCAATTTTCGCTCTCCTTCTCTCCAGTTGTTCATTATTATCCAACAACCTTTGTGAAGTTTCTTCAAGTTGTTTGTTCTTTTCATTAATTTCTAAAGTACGGGCACGAACAAGTTGTTCCAGTCTTTTCTTTTGCATTGAAATGCGGAAAGAGCGATAACGAGCATAGGAGGCACCCAATAAGATGATGAATGCGACTACCAGTAACTTAAACCACATTTCCTGCCAAAACGGAGGTATAACCTCAATGTATACCTCTGTGATATCATCATTCCAAATTCCTTCGTGATTAGTGGTTTTTAACTGGAATGGATAAACTCCACCTGCAAGGTTGGTATATGATGCGATTCTTCTTTTTGAATCCACCTTAATCCAATCTTTATCAACTCCCTGCAATCGATAAGCATAGGTTATTTTCGATGAATGAAGAAAATTCAAAGCCGAAAACTCAAGCGAGAATACATTGTCTTTATACGAAAGTGTAATTGTATCATTAGCAAAAGAAGATCTTTTCAATGGTATTTGTCCATGATATTCTTCCCCTGGTTGAACGTTCTGGTTATAGATATTTAATTTGGTAATAGAAGCTTTTGTATTGTATGAAACACTTTCAATGCTGTCAGGATGAAAATAGTTTAAACCACTTAATCCTCCAACATACAAATACCCATCCTTATCTTTGTATGCTGCCGACCAGTAATACTGGTTATTTCTTAAACCATCCTGTTTGTAATAGTTGATAAAATGATTATCCTTTTCATTAAATCTCGCGAGTCCGTTTTCAGTAGTAATCCAAATATTATTTGAATTATCTGTCAGAATGGAATATACTACATTATTAGCCAATCCATCTTTTTGATTGTAAATCCTGAATTCGTAGTTACCATTGGTTGTTTCAATACATTTGGCTATCCCACCTCCATAAGTACCAACCCAAATATCTCCGTTCTCATCTACGTTGAGTGAACTAACGTAGCTATTTGGCAAACTATTGGCCTCATTGGTTTCTTTATACCACACTTGTTCATACCGTGAGATTACAGTAGGTTGATCATTTTTAACAAGTTTACCATTAAAACGGTGAAGACCATTGGTGGTACCAATCCAGTAAAATCCATTTTTATCTTCAACCATACAACCTACTTCCCAAACCGACATACCTCCATCCGGGCCAATCGGATAGAAACGATCCTGTACCTCGTTGTATATACATAAACCAGACTGCGTTCCAACTAATAGCTCACCCGACTGATTGACATACATAACCGAAATAAAATCACTTGGCAATCCATTTTCTGAGTGATAGGTTTTTAATATTCGATTAGATCCTTTTTGCAGTACCTGAATTCCCATTCCCCAACTTCCTGCCCATATATTGTCCTTTTTATCTTCATAAATGGAAGTGATAAAATTACTCTCTATTGAATTTTTATCAGAAATGGTTCGATAAAACTGAATATCTTTTCCTTTTGTATTAACTTTTGCCAATCCATCTCCGGCTGTCCCAACCCATAAATTATTTCCGCTCTTAAAAATTGAATTGATAATATCCTTATTCAACACCTCGAATTCGGGATTTAAATCGTCTAGCGAATAAAAACTCTTTTGATGAATGTTATAATAGGCTAATCCAATTTTATCGGTACCAACCCAAACACTTCCAAATTCATCTGCGAAAAGTGAGCGGATGAATTCAACCTGATTTATTTCTTCCCGATTTGTGAAAAGTCTGGAACGGGTAACTAATTTATTATCTAAATTTAAACTACAAAATCCACCCAAGGTGCCGATTAACAATATATCAGCATCACTTTTAGCCAAGGCTGTTACATTTGCATGACTCAAGGAGTTATCATCGTTGGCAATAAAATTATACCATTCAATTTCTCCTGTTTGTTTATTCAATACAAACAATCCATTATTGGTGCCTTGAAAAAGATAATTTTGATCCTCAAGGATACTTTGCACATATGTTGGAATCACCACCTCTGGCTGATATTGATAAGGAATAAAATTATCAACCGAGGTATCAAACACATATAAACGTTCGTTTGTACCCAATAATATTTTACCTTCCAAACCTTTTTGAATACTTAATGGTCTTGGGTTATCTCCTTCATACAAATAATGCCCTGATAACTTCAATTGATTGTTCGCCTGAGATAATTTATATATCCCGTTGGTTTTAGTAACTACCCAAAGAAGTTCATCTACACACAGCACTTTAATAACGTCTTGCTTAAAAACCGACATGATTTCATTCGGTAAAACAGAAACAAACTTACCCTCCAATAAATTAAATATCTGCAGTCCTTTTTGTGTGGTTACAAAAAGAGATACCTTGTCATCGAATGCCAGATCTAAAATTCTATTATCCCACAAGTTATCATCAGTTCCCTTTGAGAAATAATATTCAAACTCATAACCATCGTAGCGACATAATCCATTATCGGTACCTATCCATACAAATCCAAACCCATCTTTTATTATTGATTGAACAGTATTTTGTGGTAATCCATCGTCAATATTAATATAATCAACACGTGGATTAATTTGCCCCTGAAAAGACGAAGAGGATAGAATAAATAATATAAATATGGTAAATCGTAAGAAATTATCTTTCATATGCTGCTGTAATACTTCCAAACAATTGAAATATTTCTGAATAGGGCCGATCAGCTTTGATTCTTTACTATTGTATACAAATATAAGAGAGCTGAGTATTAAAAAAAAGAAGGCAGTAAAAATACTGCCTTCTAATTCATTTATATTCTTAATAATCTTTATTCAACTCTGAAAGCATAAATACAAATTGAATAATACTCATCACCTGGATTTACTAAAGTTGAAGGAAATTCAGGTTTATTAGGTGTATCAGGAAAATGCTGAGTCTCTAAACACAAAGCTTCACGATAATTTAAAGTCTTACCATATTTACCCGGGTATTTTCCATCCATAAAATTACCGCCATAGAACTGAATACCAGGTTCATTTGTATACACATCCATAACACGACCAGAAACAGGTTCTTTTAAGGTAGCAGCTAAAGTCAAACCATCTTCTGCCTTATTTAAAACCCAGTTATGATCATATCCACCACCCTTTTTTAGTTGCTCATCATCAGCATCAACTCTGGCTCCGATAGCCGTTAGTTGTCTAAAATCAAATGGAGTTCCTTCAACGGGAGCCAATTCTCCGGTTGGAATCAAGCCTGCATCAACAGGAGTGTATGCATCGGCATTAATCATCATCAGATGATCATTAATAGTTCCGGAAGCCTCACCACCTAAATTAAAATAGGTATGATTTGTAAGGTTAACGTGAGTTGGTTTATCAGTTGTAGCAAAATATTCAATCTTTAACTCATTCTTATCTGTCAATTCATAAACAACTTTCACTTCCAGGTTACCAGGATATCCTTCTTCACCATCAACTGAAGTATAGGTTAATTCCAACTTATTTTCACCAATCGGAGTTGCAGACCAAACTCTGTCGAAGAAACCTGTTGGTCCACCATGTAAAGTATTCACTCCATCGTTTTGACTTAATTTAAAAGTATCCTCTTCAATAACAAACTGAGCATTTCCAATACGATTACCGTAACGACCGATTAATGCACCATAAAATGTTTCAGGATTATTTAGGTATTCATCAGCCGTGTTATATCCAAGGCTAACATCTGCATAATTTCCTTTTTTATCAGGTACCCAAAGATTAACTACCCTACCTCCCAGGTTAGTAATCTGAGTTACCATACCTGTATTATTCTTTAAAGTATAAAGCTTAACTGCCTCACCATTATAAATGGTTGAAAAGGAAGCCTCATTAATTAAAATTACGTTGTCAGTTTTTTTGCTGCATGATGCAAAAATTGATGCAATCATTAAAGCAAATACCAATTTTTTCATATAAATCTCAATATTAGTTTAACATTAATAGAGCAATCAGAATCTAAAATATTAAAAGTAAAATTAACTTTTTTTCTTAATTATATGGATGAGTTAGGGATAAAATAAACCCTGGTAAAGGTTTTTAATTCTTTACCAGGGTTCATATGATTTTTAAAGTAAAACTGAGAGTGTTACTTGCAAAAACTTCTTTTAATCTACTTTTTTACCCCAAATTGAGTATTTTTTATCAACAGTAAGGCCTGAAAAAACAATCGTCACTTCACGAGGATTTGCCTCCCAGTCAACTTCACGTTCAATACACAAAGTTACATTACCGATTGTTAAAGTGTTGGTTGAACTATTGAACGACCAACTTCCGGTTAAAGCACCCGTTGCGGTTCCATCTTCATTTAAAACTAATTGAGTTGATTTTTGCATGTTGGCATAACTGTATCGTAGTGTAATACACTCCCATGAACCAACAAGTTCATCATTTGTAATAGCACTCTCAGGTACACCTGTATATCTTTCAGGCATAACAACCGGCCATCCACTTGCTGTCCAACGAATTTTTCGTACATGTCCCATCATAATAGCATTGGCATAAGCATTACCATTAGTTCCGGCAGGAAGACGACCTTGAGAAGCATAAAACCAATCACCATCTTCGTTTTGAAACACTGCACAATGTGAAATACCAACCCAACCAGAATGATTATTAAACTGATAAGGATGTGTAACAATTGGATAACAATCAGCTCCTGCTGTTACATTGGCACCATCGCTGCCATAATATGGTCCGTCAATTGAAGTAGAACGACAAACACGAGTATTATATGGCACATCAAGTCCATCATAAGCCATAAACAGATAGTAATATCCATCTTTGTAAACTATTTCAGGAGCTTCACTACCTTGCCATCGAGAATTTGATGATCGCGTAGCAATTCTTTTTCCATATCGTGATGTAAGATCTGTTACATTGTTTGCATAGGGTTCACCTAAAGTATTAACAGGTTTACCTGTTGAAGCATTTAATTCTAAAATTGTAAAGCCACTATGCCATGAACCATGAATCAAATAATGCTCCCCGGCATTGGTAACAATGTATGTTGGGTCAATTGCATTATAATAGAAATAACCACTCCAATCGTTAGTACTGGCTCTACTATAATCAAGGCCTCTATCTGATGAAGAACAGGTCACATAACCTTTGTCTTCCCAACTGGCTCCGGCAGGATCAGTAGATTCACACATACCAATAAAAGCACGTTCTGACCAGCTACCATCAAAAGCATCTGATAATGGATTTCCTGTTTTAATATAGTTATTGATTACGATGCTGTAATACATCCGTAATTTCTCTTGCCCACCTACTGTAATTTTGCGTACTACCGGTGCCCAATAACCATATTGGATATCGTCAGTAGCAATTGCGGAAAGTCCCATTCGCGAACGAATGTTGTTTAATGAATCTGCTACCCAACTTGGTGGATCATAGAAAGGTCCTCCAACCCATTCCCAATTAACTAAATCGGTGGAACGCTTACCCTGGAAGTGTCCATGACCTTCGTGTTCATTACCAAATGAAGCATCGGTATTATACATGTAGTAATATCCATCGTAAAAAGCTACTGATGGGTCATGCACATTGGCCAAATTCCACTTAGATCTGTCACTCCAAGATGCTATATCATCACCTGTCCAGGTATAATCATCATTGTAGGTAGGAATCACGTATTCCTTATCTGGTTCCGGATCTGGATCTGGATTAGGGTTGGGATCTGTTCCCTTATCCGAACACCCCATCCAGGCAAACATCATCAATGCACTCAATCCCCAAACAAATTTCTTCATATCTCCAAACTTAATAAGATTCTTGAATTCAAAATAAACTAATAAATGACCATTAAGGGTGGACTATAACTTATTTAATGTAGAAAAATAGATAACATCTTACAAGTAACATCAATACAACTACTTACATTCTAACACATTAACACATACCGTATTAAACTAACAAATATAGTTTACTTCTTAATAGTCTGAATATGATATAGAGTCATACATTCATTTATTCATATTACCAGCAAATAAAAAAACTTCCTTACCAATGGCAACAATCGCATTGATAAGGAAGTTATTAAGTAAGCTATAAAATAATTGTTAGTCTAAATTATAAACCGGTCTAACAGCATATCCTTTTTCAAAGAAAACAGTACTATTATCTGAATTTTTATTTGCCGAGTTACCAACAAGATTCGGATTAGTATCAAGATTAGTTTGCCATACAGGGAAATATTCATGTCCTGTAATGTAGGTATCATAAGATGATCCATTGGAATTAACAGCACTTAGCTCTTCTGTATCAACAATTACAAATTCTTCTTGTTTTTCTACACCGTCTTCTACCCAGGTGTATAGTTGTTTAGGAGCTAACTTATAATAAGAATGCTCTTTAAGTTGCTGCATACGACCAGCATCATAGAAGAATCCCCAACGAATCAAGTCAGTTCCGCGACCATTTTCACAACCAAATTCTTTTGGACGCTCAACATTTGCAATTTGCTCAAAAAGTGCATCAGCAGTTGGAAAGTCAGTAAGTTGAAGGTCTGGAAGAGCTACGCGTCGACGAACCTCATTTATGTAATCAATGGCTGTTTGTGTTGGACCATTAATTTCATTTTCACATTCGGCTGCACGCAATAGAACATCACTATAACGCATTAAACGTAAATTAATACCTGTTCTTAACCCTACAATTACATCTTCAGAAATGTCTGTTCTTGCATAAGTCCACTTTGCAATGGATATACCTCCCTGAGAAGTGTTAGATCTAAACTTAAGAATCCAGTCATTATCTTTATCACCTGTAACAGGTATTAATTGATCTTTATATGCTACATTTTGACGAGGATCTCCATCTGGGTACGCAGCTGTAGCAACACCTGTTATCGCATCATATTCAGCCTCATAGGTAACCAATGTCCAATATAAACGTGGATCAAGGAAACCATCTGTACATTTCTCTTCTTTAAACAGGTTATATAACCATGGTGATGCAGCACAGTCACCCCAGCTACCTTTATCCTGTGGAGCATAGTTACTTTCTACAGCATGACCTTGTGTTGCTTCTGAACTGATGTTTACAGGAGTCCACTCTTCATCTGTACCACCTGTTCCATAGTCCATAAATTGAACTTCAAATAGACTTTCTTTATTGTTTTCTGTGTCTTCTCTGAAATTATCACCAAAATCAGCAGTTAGTTCATAATCACCATAATCACCAGCGATAATATCTTTAAGAATAGCATAAGCCTCAGTAAATTTATGACGGAACATTAACGTTCTTGCCATATATCCGGCAGCAGCACCTGAAGTAGCACGACCTGATGCCCACTCTCCACCTTCATTTCGCGATGGCAAAATCTGCATTGCTAATGTAAGATCTTCCTCAACTTTATTTAATACTGAGTCCTGACTGGCAGTTTGTGCATACATCGTACTTATATCAGAATAATCATCATAATTAGTAATTAATGGTACATCCTGATATATTGTTGCTAAATTATAGTAAGCTAAAGATCTTAAGAAAAGAGCCTGTCCTTTAATTTGATTGTACGAGTCTTCCGACATCTGAACTCCGTCTACTTTTGACAACACAAAGTTTGCACGGTTTACAACATGGTAGTTATCACGCCATGGCCATTCAGCCATAAAATAAGCTGAAGTATGATTCAGGTTATCTGCATCAATATACCATTGTTGGGATGAGTTCCATACCTCATCACCCCTCACAGCATCAATAACATAACCTACGCGGGCAAAGGTACCTTCCAAACGAATTCGATTGTAACACGATACAATAGCTTCCTGAAGTTCCGACTCTGTGTCTCCGAATTCAAATGTGGTCTGATTATTCGGATTGGTAACATCAAGCTGATCATCACAGGCAGTCAACCCAGCGATTAGCGTGAATATTACTAGAAATATATTTAAACGTCTCATATTGCTTCTCTATTAGTAGATTATAAATTAGAATGTCATGTTTAATCCAACCATAAATGATCGTGGTGTTGGATAAGAGGCATAGTTGTAACCAGGTGTGAATGTACCGCCTGAAAAGTCTACGTTATAACCTTTGTACTTGGTTATTGTAGCCAGGTTCTGAGCAGATGCATATACACGAACATTACTTACAGTGCCTTTAAACCATTCGTTAGGGAAATTATATCCTAATTGCACATTTGCAATTTTTAAATAGCTAGCATCCTGAATATATCTGTCGCTGAAATAATTGTTTGTGGCATTAGCTGATTTATATTGAACGCGAGGCACATCAGTGTTTGTATTTTGTGTTGTCCAGGCATTTAACAGACTTACATCCTTGTTAGTTGCACCATATGAACTTCTTAACTCACCATCAACAAAATCAACTGCTTTAAACCCTGCAGCACCAAATGTAGCAATGCTTAAATCGAAACCATTCCATTCAACACGAGCATTTAAACCAAAGTTCACATCTGGCAATCCACTTCCCAAGAATGTTCGGTCCTCAGCATTAATGGTACCATCGTTATTAAGGTCTTTGTATAACAAGTCACCCGCTTCAGCTCCCGGTTGAGAAATAAACATACCTTCGTCATTTTTACGACTATCTATAGCTACCTGGTTTTGAGCTATACCATTTCTGATATTATAAGTGCCATCTTCATTCTGAACATCATCTTCAAGCACCCAACCATAAAACGAACCTACTTCACGTCCTACTTCTGTGCGACATACGCCATTATTTTGTGGCTCATTGGCAACACCCAGACTGGTTACTTCGTTTGACAGCGTTGATATGTTTGCAGAAATATCATACTTAATAGCATGGTTATAATTGCGGTAAGTAAACAAGAATTCCAAACCTGAGTTAACCATGGTGGCTGCATTCATTTTTACTGTTTCATTAGTAACACCTGCTTCAGCTGGAACTCTAACATTATAATGCAAATCTTCGGATGTTGATTCGTACCAGTCGAAATTAAATTCAAACTGATTATTAAACATGGCCAAATCAAGACCAAAGTCCAGGGTTTTCTTAATTTCCCACTTCAATCCTGTATTTACATAGTTTGAAATAGCAGAACCTGTCACCTTATTATTGTCGAAACTATAAGTATAATCTCCTCTTGCCATGGTTCCCATATAGTCATATGGTCCAAGGTTTTCAATACTTCCCAGTTCACCATAGCTACCACGAAGCTTAAGTAAGCTGATGGTTGATTCACTTACAGGAAAGAAGTTTTCACGTTCGATACGCCAACCTGCAGATACTGATGGAAAAATATCAAAACGATCTTCAGGAGAAAGACGGCTTGAACCATCACGACGTGCTGTTGCCGAGATCAAATATTTACCATCGAAGTTATAGTTAATACGACCAATATAAGAAGCCATCATCCAATCACTTTCGTAGCTGAATGAATTATTATCTGTTGCATTATTTAGTTGCAAATAATAAGGCTCAGACATATTATTCCCTGTACCTGTTAGTGAATGATAATATACACTTTGGTAGGTCTGACCAACAACAGCATCAATATTATGCTTCCCGAAAGTACCATTATAATTAATTGTATTCTCAATCAGCTGATCACTGGTATAACGATATTCTTCACTTAGTACTTCGCTTTCCTTTGGTAAATAGTTTGTGGTACTTGAAATAAATGCCGGAATAAATGTATAATTCTTAACTATAGTCTTACTGTAAGCCAAGTTAAGGTTGTACGATAACTTTTGATTACCGCTTTCAAGGCCAAGCATATCCAAAATATCAAAACTTGTATTAGCAGAACCTACAAAACGATCAACTTTTACATTTCTTTCCAACAGATTATTAGTCATCAACACATTAGTCATACGCAAGTCACCATGAACATCGTCGTAGTATGTACCATAACCAAATGCATCATAATTCCATCCGGAAGCAGAAGAAAGTTTGTCATCAAGCACCCATGTAGACTCATCATAAGCCTTAATGGTTGAAGGTAAAAGAAGAGCCGAAGCCATTACCGGATACTGACCACCATAAAGACCTTGCACATATTCATTTGCATTACTAAGGGCCATATTATCCTGATCGCTGTGACTATAAACCAAACTAGTTCTGATTTTTATAAACTTCACATCCATGGTATTGTTGATACGTGCAGTGAAACGGTCGAAGTTTGGACCTGCACCTTCCATGGTACCTTCCTGGCTAAAGTAGTCAAGACCAATATTGTAGGTATTGTTATCACCACCACCAGAGAAATTAACATTATGATTCTGACGAATACCTGTTTTAAACACTTCATCAAACCAATCTGTGTCAACAGTTGCAACTTCTGATCCATCGGCAAGAGTAGTCCATAGATAATTACTACTTGAAGGATTATAACCACCCGGAAGTTCTACATCACTGTTGGCGTAAGCCATTGTTAAGTACTCTTTGTACTGATCTGCATTCATAACATCGTAAACTCCTTTTTGAACCTGATCAATACCGTAGTAACCAGAATAATCAATCTTCATCGGAGAATTCTTCTGTCCTTGTTTGGTGGTAATGATAATCACACCATTACCTGCACGTGAACCATAAATAGCTGCTGCAGAAGCATCTTTTAAGATCTGAATTGATTCGATATCGTTTGGAGAGAAGTCACGAATGGTTGTTCCCATTGGCACTCCATCAATTACATAAAGAGGATTTGTACTACCAAAAGAGCCAATACCACGAATACGTACGGTTGGATCTGCACCCGGCTGACCATCTGAAGTAATTTGAACTCCTGATGCCTTACCTTGTAACATTGTTGAGATGTTTGAATTCGATTGTTTCTTCATCTCTTCAGCATCCACAATAGCGACAGAACCTGTTAAGTCAGCTTTTTTCTGAGTACCATAACCGATTACAACTACCTGATCGATTTCCTGCATATCAGAAATCAATGAAATAGTGCCCAGTTGAGTTTTTCCTTCAACAGGTATTTCAATTGTTTTATATCCAATAAAAGAAATAACAAGTGTAGCATCAGATGATACATTAAGAGAGAAGTTTCCATCGATATCAGTTATGATACCATTGGTTGTACCTTTTTCCTGCACTGTTGCACCCGGAACAGATTCTCCGCTATCGTCAACTACTTTACCAAATACAGTTATATCGCCTTGCTGGATCATCGATATCTGATCTGTATTACCATTTCCTACAGCAAATGCTGATGGTACAAATACCAACAATGCCAACAGGATTAAATATATATATTTCATAATTAATTTATTTATCTTAATAATTATTCAGTAATTACGACATAAGCTCCTTCAATAACCAGGGCACAATTCAAGTCAGAACTGTCAATAGTTATACCTTCATATTTCTGGAAATGTGTTTCACCTGAAGCATAGGTAACATCATAATTGATATCGGCCGTATTATCACCATTATTGGTTACTGTAATTACAACCTTTGAACCATTAATATTTGATGTAAAAATATCCCAGTTCCAGTCGCTCGAAAGAACTGCAGTACCATAGCCGTCTCCCCATCCAAAGCTATCCATACGAACTACACCATACTCTGTATTATCAGCTTTTCGAAGAATTGTACAAGGGCTATTCCAGTTATTAACTTCATTTGAATAACAGTACGTAGTAAACACTTTGCTAGAACCAGCTGCAACAGTATAGTCACTAGAGAATTCAGTCCACCATGCTGTTGAGAAATCTGTTGCTCCAACCTGACTGGTTCCTTCAATAATTGTAAGCGGACAAGTTGTAGTTACTGTACCTGTTGCTCCAACATAAGAAATAATAGCATCCTGAGCACCGGCAGCTAATGGAATTTCGAATTGAAGAGTCGCATTATCCATAACACTTGTCGAACCATCTGAATAAGTCGCTGTTACAACCAAACCTTCAGTATCAAAAGCTGGAGATTCAGTTCCGAAGAATGCATAAGTTGTCATAACCGGCAATGATGTAACCTCAAGATTCGTAACTGCATTGGTTACCTCTAAAGTATAACTGGTTGTTACCGCCGGACCATAATTGCCTTGTTTGGTTTTACTGTAAGCCACGGCAACAGTCTTTTGACCCAAAGTAGACATATCAGGAATCACACTGAATGAAACATCTGCAGTATCAACAACTGTCGATGAACCATCAGCAAATGTAACCGTTGCTACTCCATCTCCCCAGAAATCTTCGTCACCAATTTCAACAAAATTTGGTGTTCCGGTAACAGAGATAGAAGCTGGATTAACATCTTCAACAACTGTAACCTTTGAAGGTATCAGATATGCCTTCTTCATCTCAAAATAGCTACCGTCACAAATCAAGAAAGCCGAAATATCTTCACTAGCAGAAACTGCCTGGTGATATGTTTGAACAAGCTCTGTTCCATTTGTTCCAACAGCAGTTGCTGTTATATATACGTTACCTGTTGCAGAGTGATCAATATCCAGACTAACTTTGGCTCCATCCATTGTGGTGCGGAAATCGTTCCAAATATCACCGTCTCCATCTGTATCAGGATAGTTTTGAGATATTATATTAAGATCAAAATCATCATTACCCCAACCATATGCATCAGATCTTAATACAAAATACTCAGAATAATTTTCAGCATCCCGATCCGGAACATTCACAATGGCTAAATTCCAGTTGTTCCAGTTATTAGAACTTCCACCATTATGATTGATAAATTCAAGATGTAATAATTTGTTTGTTGGAATCGTAAAATAATCTGAGAAATGAGCCCACCATGCAGCACTATTATCTTCCGGACCAACAATTGCGGTAGCAATGGTTACATAGGTTGTATCACCTGTGTCAATACTTGCATTTGCATTAGCAATTGAGTCGATCTGGTCTTGCAGATCAGAAGGTGCATTAATCATATACACGTCTGACTGCTCACACCCAACTAAGCCAAATGCCGCAAAAACTACTGCGAACAAGGCGCGCCTGATCAGTTTGTTTGTTATTTTCATTACTATAGCTTTAGTTAACAATTAATATCAATGTCTATTCATTATTTAAAAAATGCATTCATTCTAACAGAATCTCTGCATTTGTACTATTCTCATTAATCACTTCTATAAATAGCAATAAGGAAAATGACTTAATAATTTTGGTAACTCAGTTAATTTTTCCTAATTCCCGTTTTAGAAATTTTCACATTCACGTTAAATGTGTTTCAAAATGTTAAATCAAAAGTACACTCCTATCACATCGGAAAGGTTCATTAATATTTTTTTTTGGTGGATAATTAGTGACAGAATAAGCGAAAGAATCCAACAACCATATACACTTCATTATCTGAGTAATATAAATAGTTAAGTGCACAAATAAATAATACATTTTATAGATTTGTCCACTTTATTGACGGATTATTGACAGTAAGAATTAAGAATATTTTCCAACTTTGCTACCTGGAAAATGTAAATACAACTAAATTAATATGAATAAATTCATCGTTTTTTTAACAATTGCTGTATTTTTTCTTGGGTGCGAAAAACCAGCAAAAATGCAAACGTTTTCTTTGGAAGATGTCAGATTAAATTTCTCTCCTTTCTATAATGCTCAGAGAGTTGACCATAAGTATTTATTAGAACTTGATATTGATCGGCTATTAGCACCATATTTTAAAGAAGCAGGATTGGATGTTGTTAAAGAAAACTACACCAATTGGGAAAACACCGGTTTAGACGGTCATATTGGTGGACATTATCTATCGGCATTATCAATGATGTATGCATCAACTGGTGATAAAGCTTTATTGGACAGAGCTAATTACTTTGTAACCCAGTTAAAAAAATGTCAGAATGCCAGTGGCAATGGATATTTAAGTGGCATACCCGGTGGAAAACAAATGTGGAACGAAATTTCGGAAGGTAAAATTGATGCCGGCAGTTTCTCATTGAATCATAAGTGGGTACCTTTATATAACATCCACAAAATATTTGCAGGACTAAGAGATGCCTATTTGTATACACATAATGAAGAAGCGTTGAGTATACTTATTAAGCTTTCTGATTGGTTTATGAGTGTTACAGCTCATTTATCAGACGAACAATTACAGAAAATGCTAATTAGCGAACATGGTGGAATGAATGAGGTTTTTGTTGATGTGGCAGAGCTTACAAATGATGATAAATACCTCAATTTTGCACGCAGGTTCTCAGATTATTCAATCTTAAATCCTCTGCTAAACAAAAACATCAACCTGGTTGGATTACATGCCAATACACAAATACCTAAAGTAATAGGATTTAAAAGATATGCCGATGTAGCTAAAGATTCATCATGGAATAATGCTTCTGAATATTTTTGGGATTTAGTTGTGAATGATATGACAATTTCAATTGGCGGAAACAGTGTTAGAGAGCACTTTCATTCGCCCGATGATTTCTCCCCTATGATTAAGTCGGAACAAGGACCAGAGACTTGTAATACTTATAATATGCTCCGATTAAGTAAGCTACTGTTTTTGAGCGAAAACGACCATAAATATCTTGACTACTACGAAAGAGCTCTATACAATCACATTTTGTCCTCACAGCATCCAAAAACAGGTGGGTTTGTTTATTTCACTCCTATGCGTCCACAACATTACAGGGTTTATTCACAGGTCCATACTTCTTTTTGGTGCTGCGTAGGCTCTGGTTTGGAAAACCATAGTAAGTACAGCGAATTAATTTACACTCATACTTCTGATAATTTATTTGTAAACTTATTCATTCCATCAACATTAAATTGGAAAGAACAAGGAGTTCAACTTTTAATGGAAACTCAATTCCCATATTCCGAAGAAATAAGTTTTGTAATACAAAAAGCGGGCGCACCTTTTAATCTGAATTTACGTTTGCCATCATGGTTGGGTGAAGAAACACCCATAGTGAGTTTAAATGATAAGCCTATTCGTTCTGATATAACCAATGGTTACATAAAAATCAATTATTCAGATTGGAAAGAAGGTGATTTAGTAACCGTTAAAATGCCAATGCATACATCCATCGAATATTTGCCCGACAACTCGAATTATGCATCAGTTGCATACGGTCCAATTGTGTTAGGCGCCAAAACAGATACTTTAGATTTAGATGGATTATATGCTGATGATAGCCGGATGGGACATATTGCAAGAGGCGAGATGAGACCTTTGGAACAGGCTCCAGCCATTATTTCTGACCAGAAAGATTTCAAGGATCATATACATCCGATTGAAGATAAACCAATGCATTTTTGGATAGATGTTGATGGAGGTAAGAAAATGGAGTTACAACCATTCTTCGAAGTACATGACGCAAGATACATGGTATACTGGCCTGTATATACAAAAGATGAATTTAATAGTCAGATGGAGAAAATTAAGGCTGAAGAGGAAGCTCTAATGGCTCTTGAAAAGAAAACTATTGACAAAGTGGCTCCCGGAGAACAACAACCGGAATCTGATCATTTCTTTAAAGGAGAAAAAACAAATTCAGGCTTAAATGGCGAGAGGTTCTGGCGTGATGCATCGGGTTGGTTCAGCTACCAACTGAATGATAAAAAGGCTCAGGCCCGGATCTTACGAATCGAATATTTCAGTGGTGATGCAGGACGTAAGTTTAGAATTGAAATGAATGGAAATCTCTTAGTCAATGTTTCATTAGAAGCGAATAATGATGGGTTCTATTTTATAGACTATCCGTTAGATAATATTAAAGACAAAATCAATACCGGTAAAATAGAATTGAAATTTATTGCAGAACCCGGTTCCATTGCGGGAGGAATCTATGGAGTGAGACTAATGAAATAGTATCTCAACTGAATAAAAATAAAAAAGTGGATTTTTCGAGATCCACTTTTTTTTATCTTGTCTTATTGATACAGAATCAACAGATTATCTCTAATTCTACTATAAGCTACTTAAATATTTTTTTCTATTTCACTACGAATAAGATTCATATTAAAAGGCTTACGAAAATATTTCACAATCAGGTTTTCGTTTAAAGCTTGTTGAATCTCGGTTGATATGTCAAAGCCTGTAAGAATATAACATTTCAGATCCTGGAATTTTCTTTTGGCCTCTTTTACAAAATCAATTCCATTCATTTGAGGCATTCTCATATCACTAAAAATAACCTTGATATCAGGATTTTCCTCCAAAACCTGCAATGCAGCAGGACCATCATCGGCTGTTATTACGTTATATGTTTTAGATAAGTTTATTGAGAATAATTCACGATTAATAAACTCATCATCTACAAAAAGGATCTTCGTCATTTTACTTGATTCACTTTATTGAAATAAGGAAGCTTAATTCTAATATTAGTTCCGGCCCCAAAATTAGAAGTTATTTCTAACATTCCATCATGTTGTTTAATAATATTATAGGTTATTGCCATTCCTAATCCAGTCCCTTCTCCGGGAGCTTTTGTAGTAAAAAAAGGTGCAATTACTTTATTCAGGTTTTCTTCGGCAATACCAATACCTGTGTCTGCTATATCAATAATAATATTCTTTTCTTCCCTATAAGTTTTAATGGTGATTGTGCCTTTTCCATTTATTGCCTGACAAGCATTCAGAAATATATTCATAAAAACCTGGTGCATCTTTCCCACATTTCCTAATGCAATTAATTGATTGGATGCAAATTCTTTTATGATTCTGATGTTATTTTTTAACCGATAATTAATCATCACCAAACAGTCATCAATCACAGCATGAATATCAACCAACTCATTACATCCATCAACATTCCTGCTAAATTGATTTAAACTGGAAACAATAGTTGAAGCTTTATCAACACCTGTTTTAATATGCTTCAATAACATAGGTATATTACTATCCATTAACTGATTATCTTCCATTATACTTTCCAGGGCTGTACAGGCTCCTAATATAAAATTCAATGGATTATTTATCTCATGAGCAACTCCGGCAGTTAACACACCTAAAGAAGCCATCTTTTCTGAATCAATTACCTGTTGCTGTGCAACCTTCAGCTGACTAATTATTTCCTCCAGTTCAGCATTTTTCTTTTGTAATTTTTCATTTACAACGCCCACCTCTCTATTTGCAGAAATTAAGGCCTTCGTACGTTCATTTACAATCAATTCTAAATTTGCTTTGTGTCTTTCAAGCTCAAGACGTGCATCTTTAATCTCAGAAATCTCTCTTCCTTCAGGAATAATGTATAATAATTTACCATCATTATCCATGATGGGCTTAAAGGTAACGTCGAAGTGTAACAGCTGATTATCCTTGGTTGAATGAGTTGATTCGAATCGTATGGTTTTACCTTTTCTGGCTTCTTCTATTGCTTTACGTACTTTTTCTTGTTCTTCTTCAGAATGATGCCACCAATATGTTTTATCAAAAGGTTGCCCAATAGGATTATATTCATCATCTTCAACAATCTTCATAGCTGTTTCATTGGCTTCTAGCAACTCCCCTTTTGCATTTAATAAGCCCATAAAAGAAAAAGATTGATTAAACAAACCTTTGAACTTTGTTTCACTCTGATTTCGTTTTTCTAATTCAGTATTTAATAATGAAGTATGTATTGAAAAAATTAAAATCGGTAAAAAAAGCAATGCTATAAAATCCTCAAAATCTTCTGCGGTTTTAAAATCAACAAGATATTCGAGAATATTTACAAAGGCAGAAAGAAACAAGGGAAACATTGCAAGTGCCAATATCAGTTGAGACATTCTTTTGTTTTTCTTATATCTGAATACCAATGTAACCATTGCAAATAAAAGTGCAATTGCAGCTATAATTTCCTGAAATATGATAATATACTCATCCATCATAGCTCCTTCTGATAAACACTAATTGCAAACATTATACTGGCCAACATAAACGAAAAATGTTCAACAAGATTAATCGTAACCGGTATAAAAAACACCTCAATAACTGATAAAAACTTAGATAGAAGAATTAACAAAATTCCTAAGAACCAGAATGACTTAGTATTCGTACGTGTATCTTTTATTAATTTAATAAGATAAAGAGTAAGCACAACACTGGTAATCAAGTCTATTAATTCTCCAATCTGAATCATATTCTCTAAATTGTTTCCTGTTAAAGTAAAGGAACATTATAGCATTAAGATAAGAAGTATCTAGAATATCTCTATAAAATTGGAAAATTATTTATCCTTGTAAATTCATACACTTAAGTTGATCATTCGGAAAAAAGAATATGAACTATCTTCTGTAAAAGACGCCAAACCTAAAAAATCTTAAAACGTCATTCCATAAAGTATATTGAGTAACTGAAAATATTAGCTTATCTTTCAGAACAATTGAAAAATAAATTTGATGTCTGGAATAAAGTTTTTACCTGTTTTAGTATTCACAATTCTAATATTGTCTTGCTCTTCACAAAAGAAAAGTACTACTGAAACTTCATCTGAAGATATTGGCAGACCAGCAGTTCCATCGGAGCAAACGATTGAAATGAACTCAATTTTGGCTGAGGGAAAAATAATAATGAAAGAAAATAAAATCTACTTTATTGTTTCAACTGTTTTGAAAAGAGGCAGACAAGCTCCTGTAGTTTTGAGAGGCGAAGAGTTGCTCATAATAAATGACAAAATAGACGATTCACTTAAAGGGAATACAATAAAAGCCTTATTAAAAGGCGATGAAAATCAACAAGAAAACAAACATTGGACCTTAATTAAAACACACTAAATCTTAAACCTAAAAATGAAAAAACATTTATTTAAATACTCTATTCTTTTTACAGCAAGCATTCTTGCTATTTTGGCAATATATTTTCTAAATCAAAAATCAGAAATTAACGAAGGTTTTGCTGCAACCAGAATTAAATCCAGTTTTTCTCCCAAAGCAACTCCCGGCTCAGCCGAAGAAAGAGATGAATTCTTTTTCAATGTACTTAGAGATCCTTCCACTAATTCAATTCCAGAAGGAATCAGAACAAAAGAAGTTGCACTTTTCAATCAATTTAAAGCATTAAATCTTAAAAGTACTCAAGCTGATAATTACAACTGGTCTGAAGTTGGTCCTGGTGATGTAGGTGGCCGGACAAGAGCTTTAGCCATTGACATTCGAAATGCAAATCATGTTCTGGCTGGTGGTGTTTCCGGAGGAATCTGGAGGTCTACAGACAAGGGACAATCATGGTCGCTGCAAACCACTCAAACCGAATCATTCGCTGTTAATTCCATCTGTCAGGATACCCGGACTGGTCACCAGGACACATGGTATTATGTTGGTGGTGAATTTTCGGGCAACTCAGCTAATGCCCGAAGTGCCTATTATACTGGTTATGGCTTACATCGATCAACAGATAATGGTGTAACGTGGGAAGCTATCATTGATGATACCAATCCATATTCATGGAATAGTTTACTGGATTATGCATCCAAAATAATGGTTGATCCTATTACGGGTACCATTTACATTGCAGCACACAGCTATGGTATTATTTATGCCTATGAAGATTTGGGTGAATATAAGATTGGAGGTGTCATTGGAGGTAGTAATGATCATTATTATTCCGATTTTGATATTGACAGCAATGGTAATATGATTGTGACTTTGTCAGAGTATGGTTATGATTCAGATAAAACTATTTCAGCAGGTGTTTATTATCGTCCGGTTGGATCATCAGTTTTTACAAAAATTGAAATGGAGTCTACTAATCCGGATGGATTCCCAACAACTTTTTCACGAAGTGTAGTTAAATTTGCACCATCCAACCCGAGCATTGCCTATGTTTATACAGTTGATGGTTCAACACCATATTTCCATGTTGTTCATATCAATCAGTCAACTGTAGCAAATTCATATTTGACCGATCGCACAGCCAATCTTCCAACGTATGGTTCTTTAGGAAGCCAGGGTAGTTACAATATGACATTAGCTGTTAAACCTGATGATGAGGATTTTGTAATCGTTGGCAGTACATCTTTATTCCGATCAAATGATGCCTTTGCTACAACTCCAGACATTGATTTTGGATGGATTGGCGGATATGGCCCTGAGGGCTCCGGTGTATTTTTCTACCCTAATCATCATCCTGATTGTCATATTACTGTTTTTGATCCTTCCAATGCTAATGCTGTTTGGAGTGGTCATGACGGTGGTTTAAGTTACGTATCAGATATAACCCAAAGTATTACTATTCCTGAGTTACTTCCCTGGCAGGATATGAACAATGGATATAATGTGACGCAATTTTATACTTTGGCAAATCCAATGATGGCTAATGAGACTCGTTATCTTGGAGGTACTCAGGACAATGGTTCCCCCTTCTTTAAAACAGGCAGTTCATCTTCTGTTGACATCAGCACCGGCGATGGCGCGTATTGCTACTTATCACCCAATTACGCTTATATTTCAACACAAAACGGGAGTGTAATGCGAACCGGCTATAACCAAATAACCGGCGACCCATTAAATCCTTTTTCTTTAACAGAATCAGATAATTGGTCGCGTATTACACCGACGGATGCAACAGGGCAGCTTTTTATCAATCCATTCTGCATCGATCCAAGCGGAGATACTACCATGTATTATGCAGGAGGCGAGCAACTATGGATCAATCTGAATGTTGAAAACATAAGCAATTTTAATTCAGGAACCACAATGGAAGGATGGTATGCACCTGCTGCTTTAGATGCTCCTGGTGAAGCAATTACTGCTATGACAGCGTCAAAAGTACCTAGTCATATATTCTATTATGCCACCTTTACCGGAACATACCCTAACTTATACCGGGTAGAGAATAGTGTTGAAGAAGAATCTGCGATCAGCAGAACAACAATAACAATGAATACAGCCTCTGAGGGTTCGTACCCATACTACATAGCTGTTAATCCTTATGATGCCGATGAAATTATTGTGGTGTTTGCTAACTATGGAGTTCCTTCTCTTTTTCATTCAACTGACGGAGGAGCAACTTTTAGTATTATAGATGGTAATCTAGCAGCCACAGAAGCCTTACCTGGTCCATCCATAAGAAGTGCAGCTATTCTGAACTGGAACGGAGTAAAAACTTATTACGTATCAACCAGTATTGGAGCATATGAAACAAGCGCACTGGCAGGAGCCTCAACTCAATGGACTAATATAGACAGTAATAACCTTGGTAATGTTGTTTGCAACCGTGTTAAAGCAAGTGAATTTGATGGTAAGGTTATTGTTGCAACCCACGGTAGAGGATTGTTTACAGGTGAATCAGGGAATCCACTTTTTATAAATGAAAAATTACCTAACCTGAACAGATTGACTACATCCCTGAGTGATGCAATTAATATCAGCAATGTATTTGGACATAAAACAGGTGCTGATATCACCTTAACGTTAGCCAACAATTCTACGCCTGCTGCAGTTGCAGCTTCCATAAACAATAATACATTAATGCTTAGTTATGAAAACAGCACTGCAGGATTGGCTTTAATTACCCTTCAGGCAACATCAGGCACTGATGTGGCTCAGGTGACATTTGCCGTTACGGTTAAAAAAGATGGTTCAACAAATGTTGATAATCTTGTAAATAGTGGAAATGAGGATGAATTTACCATTTATCCAAATCCAACAAATGGTATATTTAAAATTAGATTAGAAGAACTGAATAATAATGCAGCTGATGTAAAAATTTATAATATGCGAGGACAGTTAATTGATACAAAATCCTTTGAGAATTCCAGTTCGATATCGGATTATGAATTTAACATCAATCAGGCAGCAACAGGTTATTACCTTGTATTAATAGCAACTTCTGACGGTGCGAAGAAAATGAAGATATTTAAAGAATAGCAAACAAGAAAAAACGCCTTCCGAATCCGGAAGGCGTTTCTTTTATGATATCATCACTATTTTATTAAGCTTATCTTTACTGTTAATCCGTATCTCGTTACGACTAAAGGTAAGAATACCGTCCTCCTTAAATTCAGTTATCAATCGACTTACCGACTCTTTTGAAGTGCCAATCCAACGAGCCATATCAACCCTTGAAATGACCAGAGGAATAGCTTCGTCGTCTTTGGCCTGAAAGAGTTCCTGTAACTTTAAAAACAGGTTAGCTAATCGGCCACGTACAGTTTTTTGCGATATTTCAAGCATTGAATTACATGTCTGCTTTAATTCTTCACAGGTTTGTTTCATTATCAACTCCGATAATGCCTTATCCTTTTTCATCGAGTCTTTCAATAAATCACCCGGAATAACACATACCTGAGCGTCATTTAAACTCTCGCAACCTGTCACTTCCGGTTCGTCAGAAAGCATTGAATGAAAACCTATTAAGCTTCCTTCTTTCACTAGGCGAACAATCTGCTGTTCGCCCCTGGCACCACTTCTGTATATCTTTAACAAACCGCTCTTCACATAATAAGCATGGTTCATATTGGAATCCTGAGCATAAACCAATTCACCTGATTTATACTTCTGACATTTTTCATAAATCAACTGCCCCAACTCGGTATTCTCATTAAAAAACCTGGAATAGTTAAACACTGCCATACTTATATTGATTTAAGTTAGAATAATGATTCAAAGGTAAAATATTTTTGAATGAACAATCAATGACTAATTGCATCTCTATATTTAACACATAGTATCGAAAATAGTTACAAAAGATGTTGATAAAAACAAGAAAGGCATGTGCCAATATATTTTCAGCTTATATTTACCAAAACTTTTAAATGAAAAAAATAATAGATCCATTTATTCTGGCTTTAATGGCAATGATTGCATTAGGCTGGCTTATGCCTGAACCAGCATTATATAATGGTTGGTTTTCGTTAGAAAAGATTACTCAAATTGGTATCGCTCTTATTTTCTTCTTTTACGGTTTAAAACTAAGTCCCCGCGAAATGCGCCAAGGCATGAATAATATCAAACTTCACTTATTGGTGCAGATAACAACCTTTGCTTTGTTTCCATTACTAATATTAGCCTTTTATCCTTTGCTAACAAGTGATGAGTCAAGACTTATATGGCTGGCCATCTTTTTTCTGGCGGCATTACCTTCAACCGTTTCTTCATCTGTTGTAATGGTTGTAATGGCAAAAGGAAACGTACCTGGTGCTATTTTTAATGCCAGTTTATCAGGATTAATTGGCATCTTAATCACCCCTCTTTGGATCGGATTATTTATTAACACTACCAATGCTTCATTTGAGTTATCCGGAATACTGATCAGTCTTTTCCTTAAAATTTTATTGCCGGTAATTATTGGTTTGTTTTTGCACCGCTTTTGGGGAAAATTTGTGAAGAAACATAGCAAAAAACTGGCTTTGTTCGACAAAAGTATTATTCTTTTAATCGTATATAAAAGCTTTGCCAAATCATTTAACAGCAACCTTTTTGAATCAATACCTTGGATTAATCTATTAATTATTCTGGTTTCTGTATTGGCATTATTTAGCTTAGTTTATGCCTTAGTTAGTCAATTGAGTAAATGGTTAAACCTTGGTCGAAACGATCGTATCACAGCTCTTTTTTGTGGATCAAAAAAATCATTGGTACACGGATCTGTGATGTCAAGCGTACTGTTTAAAGGGATGGCTGCTCAAGGTTTAATGTTGCTTCCAATTATGCTGTACCACGCCATTCAGTTGGTTATTATTAGTTTTATTGCTCAAAAAATGGGTAAAACAGCAGAAAAATAATCGATTTAATTTCTCCTCTTCATTGTGCATCAATAGTCAACTTCTGCCAAAAACTGTATCATAAAAGAAAAGCTTAGTTTTTATGAATTAATGAATATTCTTATCATTGCAGCAACAAAATCAGGATGGAAGAATTAGCTAAAATTTTCGCAGTTTATATTTCAGGTGCAGCGGGTTTTTACAAAGGAGTTGCTATGGGTATTGCTGTTGGATTAAGCCCAATATTAACAGCCATTTCAACCTCATTAGGATCCATTTCTTTTACCATCATACTATTCTTTGCCGGTGATAAATTCAGAAACTGGATGATGAACCGATTTGGTAAAAACAAGCTGGAGAATAACAAGAAGAAGTTTACCCGATGGATGGATAAATATGGCGTTGCCGCCCTTGGATTGATGGTAAGTGGCTTAATCGGCCCGATACTGGCTTTATTAATTGGTTTGGCATTAGTAAATGACCGACGAAAGTTTTTGTTTTATATGATCACCGGAATACTTTTATGGACCTTTTCACTGACTTACCTGGCTGATCCTCTTGTTCAATGGGTTAAACAATTATTCTGAATCGTCGTCTTTTTTAACCTTAAACTCAATTCTGCGATTGATTTCGTGAGCAACCCGTTTATTGCTGCTACCTTTTATTCGGTTAATATTAACCTCGGTCAACTCAGTTCCTTCAGTTAAAAAATCATATTTTTCAGCTAGTTTTGCATCTACTTTAACTGGTTGACTATCGCCTAATCCTTTAGCCGACAAACGTTGTGTTTTAACACCTTTAGACAGCAAGTAGTTCATGACAGCTTCAGCTCTTTTCTGACTTAAAACAATCGATTCTGTTTCGTCACCCTCACCCGAAGCATGAGCTGCAATATCCAGAACAATATTCTGATTCATATCCAAAATAGCAACCAACCTGTCAAGTTCCTGTTTTGAATCATTGTTCAATTCATATTTACCATTCTGGAAGTAGATATTTTGAAAAACAATGGCATCTTCCATTGGCATCATTGGCACTTCAAATTCAAATTCCTTATTATCGCTTAAACCTACTGTTGTAAACTTATACTTATAATTAAAGAATCCTTTTGAAGCCACCATAAAAACATAATCAGTTTGCTTTTTTAACTGAAGACCAAACGATCCGTCTTCCTTTACATTTAGCTTTATATTGGTGCCATCTGTTCCTATTAATCGCACATAAGCATTGCCAATAGGTGTTTCCTCCTTCTGATCAAACACCTTACCTCTCATACTAAATTCCAGCTTTGGAAGAATAAACGAATAGATGTTATCCACACCTTTTGAGCTTCCTCTTGATGAACTGAATAATCCTTCTTCTTCCATCCCTTTGAAGATAATACTAAAATCATCGCTCTCACTGTTAATCGGGCGACCAAGATTTGTTACCTTGTAATAGCCTTCTTCTTCATCAAAGACAGCACGATAAATATCCAGTCCTCCATATCCAACATGACCGTTGGAAGCAAAATAAAGGGTGCCATCATTTCTTACATAAGGATATAATTCATCACCTGGCGTATTTATAACATTACCCAGATTAACAGGTTCTTCCCATCCGCTTTCACCACCTTTTTGAGCTTTCCAGAGGTCTTTACCACCTTCTCCACCCGGCATATCACTAACAAAATAAATGGTTGAACCATCAGGTGATACAGCCGGATGAGCCACTAATATACTATCACCTCCAATGGTTATTTGTGTTGGCTCTCCCCACTTACCTCCCGAACGACTCACTTCAAACATCTGAGCAGTCAAAGGCTCTTCATTGTTATATGGGCAGCGTGTAAAATACATGGTCTTTCCATCTGAGGACATGGTTCCTGCACCTTCATCAAATTCGGTATTGATAGTTTCGTCAAGAGGTTCGGGATCAGTCCATTTACCTTTTGCATCGATACGTGCCATATAAATATTAGAGGCTCCCTGACCAGTTATGCGGTTTCTCTTTCTCGACTTCTTCTCAGTACGCATTGATGAAAAATACACCTGATCATACTCGGTACTGGCATAACAAGGTGAGAAATCACTAAAACGAGTATTGCTTAAGCCTTTAACTTTCTCAACCTGATACCTGGTTTTAATCGAATCAGATTGAATCAACCGAATCGAAGCCTGACCATTCTGAGCTCTTTTGTCAAGAGCCTTTTTATCCAGATAACTTTTATAGGCTTTTTCTGCCTCATCAACTTTACCTGATGCCAGGTAACATTGAGCCAAATACAATTCAGCTTCTATGTTTTCGTATTTATATCTTACACTTTTACTGTAGCTACTGGCTGCTTTACTGTATTTATTGGTATTTCTATAACATTCGCCCAGATAAAACGAAATTTCGCCCTTTGTATACCTGTTTTTTTCTTTTCGGTAAGCTTTTTTGAATTGTTTAACAGCCCTGTCATATTCACCAATTAAATATGCTTTATTGGCATTTCCCATTTTCTTACCTCCCGAGCAGGAAAATAAAAGAAAAAGAATCAAAATGAAAGAAATATTTCGGTAAGTATTCGACAAAAAGGGCATTAACTCCAATGTTTAATAAAAACTCAAAAATAAACAATTATTATAAAGGAGAAAACGACTCCCTGTTTGAATTATTGCCTGTCTTAGGTAGGTTATTCTAAAATAACAGCTGATAAGGGCGGGCAATGGCTTCATCAATTTGTCCTAAGCCAATATTTCTGCTAAAACGATAGTACTCTTTACCCTGAAAATAAACCAAAACAGTAGGAACTGCAAACACCTGAAAGTTGGCTGCCAATTCAGGCTGCTCCACTGTGTTTACATAAGAAAATTCGCACTTAGGATACTTTTCAGCTATTAATTCCTTCACTTTTGGTTTAAGCACCTTACATACATTACATGCATCGTGCGAAAAATAAAGTACAATCGCATCTTTATCCTGAACTAATTTTTCTACTTCATTCATAACTTATTGTTTTGAAATCAAAACCGTAGCATAAGCCGCTATTCCATCTTCTGTTCCTACAAAACCAAGTTTTTCAGTTGTTGTTGCTTTTATTGCAATATCTTCTATATCAATCGACATGGTTTCGGCCAAAACCTTTTGCATCGTTGGAATATGATCTTTTAACTTAGGTGTTTGCAATGCAATGGTTGAATCAATATTACCAATTGAAAAACCTTTTTCTTCAATCAATTCAACAGTCTTTTTCATTAGAATCTTACTGTCTATTCCTTTTAAAGAAGGATCATTATCAGGAAAATGATAACCAATATCTCTCATATTAGCAGCACCTAATAAAGCATCACAGATGGCATGTATTAAAACATCACCATCTGAATGACCTATACTTCCTTTAATATGATCGATTTTAATACCGCCTATCCATAGTTCCTCGTCTTCTCCAAGCTTATGTACATCGTATCCAAAGCCTACCCGTATCTTCATAATCCAGTCTTAACGTTTTCTCTTTCCACCAGCCATTTCACTCAAATCGAATGAAAGAGAGAAACGCATGGTATTTGCAAGTGGATTATTTGCAACCATAGGAATGATATAAGACGCATCAAGTTGAAACATATTAAATCTTAAAGCTGCACCAGCAGAAGCATACTTTCTGTTTCCCTGACTTTCGTGCTCATGGAAATAACCGGCACGCAAAGCAAATTGTTTATCATACCAATATTCAGCACCCAATGAAAATGTCAACTCCTGCACTTCACCAGACATTCCATCCGGATGATCACCAAAAGATTTAAATATAGCTGCAGGTACTGATAAATTTTCTACATCTTCAGTATCATCCTGATTTAACTGCGCTGAAGGCACTAATAATTTATTCACATCAAAAGCGAATGAGATAGAGTTGTACTTATCCATTTCCATTTCATAACCAACACCTATTCGTAAGTTGGCCGGGATAAACTCTTTATTAACACCATCATAACTAATTTTAGATCCCATATTAGAGATATTCATACCGGCTGTAAAAGCGGCATCATTACGATTCACCTTCAACGGTGTACGAAAATAAAAAGCCACATCAGCTCCAAAAGCATTACCAGCCTGTAAATCTTCAGCAGTACCACTGGTTAAATCAGATCGTATATAACGAAAGGCCACAGCACCAGAAAATTTTTCTGATAAAACTCTTGAATAAGCAGCATCTAATGCAAACTCGTTAGGATTACCAGTATAGGTTGCAACTCCATCTGCTCCGGTAAAAGTAATTTGTCCAAGAGAGAAATAACGCAACGATGCACTTACTGTTTGCATCTTATCAATGCGATAATGATATGTCAGATATGACATATTAATATCGTTTACCAAAGCCCTCAACCACGGTGTGAATGAAATAGATACACCCATACTACTTTCAATAAAAGCATATTTTGCCGGGTTAAGATACTGCGAGTTCATGTCAGGCGAAGAAGCTACACCGGCATCTCCCATACCTCCTGATCGAGATTCAGGATTGATATTTAAAAAAGGAACAGCCGTTTGTATAGAGGTTTGCGCCTTAATGAATATAAAGTTTAAAGACAGGATGAAAATTACTGAACCGATCTTTAATAAATTTTTCTTCATACTAATTCTATTAACTATTTTGAAAGTTCAAATTTACATCAGTTTTCCCCAAAGTGATATAGATGAAACTGTAAAATTTGATAATTATTATTCAACTACTAATATTTTTTTGGAAAATACGCCTGTTTGGCCTTCGTCTCCGACAAACTCACATCGCAAAATATAAAGGCCTTTAGGTACAAATGACGGAAGCTGATAATCGAATGGCGATACAGCTCCTCCAACAGATGAAACCTGTTGTTCTGTTAAATCAATTAAACGACCACTTAAATCAAACAATCGCAATGTGGCATCCAACATCGAATTTGGAGCATCATGATCAAACGAAATTTTGATTGTTTCGCCTGACATAACCGGATTTGGATACAGCATTGTATTATTTACTTTTAATTCTCCGCTCAACTCAACAACAAACTCTATTTCAATTGAAGTAGAATTATTCAAATTATCCCATGCTTTGAGTTCCAGCTTATGCCTTCCTGTTTCCATTTCACTCAACTGATAAGATAAAGTTCCTCTTTGATAATCATTATTATTTGAATTATAATACTCGTTTAATACTGAAGAACTTGCTCTTTCATCATCAATTGTCAGAGTTATATCATGCCCGATCCCTACTCCACTGGTATTAATTCCGCTCTGATCATAGAAGGTTGCGTACAATATGGGGCGGGTTCCGGTAATATCACCACTTTTAAAACCTTCGGTATTCAACCAAATTGTTATTTCCGGCCCTTCCTCATCATTAACCTGATTATCCGTTACTCCACCAACCATTATTTCGTTATTGGCTCCGAATGCCTCAACCTGATTAAAATCAGAACCATAAAAACTAACTCTCCCGTTTCCAACATGGTATCTGATATCCTTCGGTACCATAAATGATACATTAAATGTGTCATTCTTCACATCTACGTCACCTTTGAAAATTCTGTTTTGATAAACCTCAAATTCAAAAGGCACTGTTCCTCCATTTCCCAATGTGGTTATTGTAACAGGTTTATCAAATACCTTTACTGTTACTGTTCCATCCTCAAACATATTTTCATTTCCTTCACCAATAACACCTTCTATTGAAATCAGATCCAGAGCCTTCAGAGTATCCTGCTTGGCAGGATCCATTTCATCGTTAATTTTGTTGATTGAGATATTGTTTGTAGGATAATTCAATTGCAGTGCAGGATCACCTAGTAAAGTGAAGTTTAATTTGTTGATCGTATTACCTGAGGCATTTTTTGTTGACTTTATTATATCCCCTAAACGTAACTTCTCTCCATTAGCATCTTTTTCAAAAATGTAATTGTAAAGATTTGTGTTAATATCAAAATTGGAACTCGACCAGGCAACCCTTGTTGTTGTCAAAAGGGCAATACCTCCACCATTAGGAGTCGTCAAAACAGCTTCCCCTGCAGTCCCATCCGTCATTGTCCAATCATCATATCTGCTAAATTCACAGGTAGCTGTAACAAATAAAGGTAACACACTAAAATTAGACAAACTTTGTATAGCTGATTTATCCAGGATATTCTCATGAGCCAAGTACCTTTCTCCACCATGTCCTGTATAATTAAATATCAAAGTGCCTTGATTTAACGCTTCAGCTACAGCTTCATTCACCCCAGGATAACGATCACCTGATGATGTAGTCACCTTATCATATGCATCAAAATAGATTTTTGTCATGTCGAATCCCGGATGGGCAAGTTTAACTTTTTGCGTTAATAATTCAGCCTGTCTCATATGCAGATTATTATCACCATCATCTCCAACAAAAGTCAATGTTGATTTCCAATTGGTAAACAACGGATCAAACATATATTTCTCTATTTTATCAACTACTATTTTAGCTTGTTGCACTGTATTAACAGGAAAACGACCGATTCCGATATCCAGCTTGTTATTCTGAATATATTCTCCTTCTGTTAAATCAAGTAATCCAAAAAAATCATCTGATGTATATGAATTGGAATAATTGATTGAGTTTTCCGACTGATAGGTCAATATAAAATTGGTATTATCTGAGTCTGTACTTCTATTATCATACGAACCATTACCAAATAGTAATAAATATTTAAATTTATTATTATCCTTGTTATATAAATACCGCGCAAAATCCCTAATGGCACTTACATCTGGCTGCCCGGAAGAAAATTCATTATAAACCTGTTCAGGTTCAACAATTAAACACTCTAAACCTGTTTTTTGATTATGAAGTTGAGCTAATCTTTTAGCCTGTTCTAAAAACAAAGGATGAGAAACAATTAACATTTCAGGTACCGTTTCTCCATGCAAATCCTGATTTTCTATTTCTTCTACGTAAGTAGGTTGCGAAAAATCAGCAGTAGGATCAAAAACAACAAACTCTTTAATATATCCAGTTGATGTTGTAAATCCGCGTTTGGAACCATAATCTTTTAATTCTAATTGAACTGGTGAGAGATGATTACTAACATCCCACAATATGGATGAACTATTAGTATTAGCAATATAGAATCTGGTAATATTACCGTTTCCAACCACATCTTTATTTCTAAACTCCAGTTGATCTTCAAGAACCAAAGTTTCATTCGCATTTAAACTATAATAATTAAGGTAACCATAAGCTCCACTTGCCGTCGTATTATACTGTAATAGCAATGATACATCTTTGCTATCGCTATAAAATGAAGACTGCCCTATTGCTTCCTGAGCCACACTTCCAGTAGAAGTACCGTAAACAACCGAAGGAATTGAAATAGTTTGCAGAGCAGATTCTGATCCATTCACGAACGTTTGAACACTCGAACTTAAATTGGAATGTCCAACAAAACTTGTCATTAGTTTAATTGGCTTATCTAAATTAAGATTAGGAAAAGTAAAATCGTACTGCTGTTGATCACCGGCTAAAATTCTTTCGCCATACCAGGTTCTTCCTGATTTTACCATATTAATTAATTCCAACTCAAAAAAAGTATAACTATCATACTCGCTGGTTTCAGTTGTATAGGTTTCGTATGATTCAGAAGAAGTTTGTACCATTTTACCTTCTCCAACATCTTCCGTTAAGAAATAATATGCTTCATCCGAATAATCATGAATTTGATGAAGAAACATATCACGCTGAGAATTATATGTCCATTTTACAGGTCCTTGAGCATAAAAATAAATCGCATTATTGTAATGCATTATCGCATTCTCCTGCAAGTCATCCAATCGAGCTGTGCCGTTAAGTTTTGGTAACATATTTCCACCATTACCAAAAACCTTAACATTTTGTCCATTACCAAAGCCCCATGAAGTTAAAACAGAATACGGAATTTTATAAACGCCCGATTCGCTAATCGAAACTTTAACCCATTTACCTGAACCTAATACCGAATTAGAGGCTGTTTTAGCATTAAGTTCTGATTTCAAGTTTTCATTTAAAGAATCTCCTTCAGGAAGCATTACTTCTACTTGAAACCTTGAAACCTTATTAAAAGTCATCAATTGTTCGTTATAGACAATAGGTATTATTGTTAATTCAAGATAATTTTGCTTTCTGATTGTAACAATATGCTTTTGTATGGTTGTTAAAGATTGTGGGTTGATTTTATCCAAAACACTAACTTCAAATGCATTTAATGAAGATGATTCTATTGACTTATATTTAATATCAATATTATCTATCGAAATATTTGATTGAATTGGGTATTGTAACAATAGTAGTGGTAATCCTTCCTCTGATTGTCCCGATTGATTATCAAAGCTCAAATATGGTTGATATTCATTACAGATATTCCATTTGATATCAATAGATTCTTTAAATGATTGAGCATTTAATCCAACCAGGACAAACAAACTAATAAAGCTTAATATGATTTTTTTATTCATTCTCTTGTCAACTACGTAATACAAACGTTACTAAAGCATTAAAAGTTTATCCTTGCATCCTCCGAACACAATACAAACCTGCTATTTTCATCATCTTTTTAATAAAAGACACAAAAATAAATCTTTCAGCATAAGATTTTCCTATATTTAACGTTTAGAGTAAAGAAAAATTGCTCTTAGTTATATTGTGAACAAAAAAATAACACTAAACCTTCGTTTGGTATAACCTTTTTTTATTTTTGCAGTATAACAACGTCAATTGAACTTTACTTTTAGTTTATTTGATTCATAAAAACGTGAATAATAGAATACAATACTATAAAGCTATGAGGATTAAAAACGGAATTATTCTGGCTGTTTTTGCTTTAAGTATGATAGGTTTCTCATCATGCAAAGGTGGTAAAGGCAACCAAAGTGTTTCATCTGCTACAGGATGGGAATACAATACTCCTGATAACGGTGGATTTGAATACAAATCTGGTTATGAGCAAGAAACAGGACCAGGTCTTGTATTTATTGAAGGTGGTACCTTCATCATGGGTCGTGTAGAACAGGATGTTCTTTACGAATGGAATAATTCTCCACGTAGAGTAACCGTTCCTTCATTTTACATGGATGAAACTGAAGTAAAAAACGTTGATTACCGTGAATATCTATTCTGGGTCAACCGAGTATATGTTGATTACCCTGAAGTTTACAGAAAGGCATTGCCTGATACATTGGTATGGCGTCGTCCAATGGCTTACAATGAGCCAATGGTTGAAAACTACCTTCGCCACCCAGCCTATTCTGAATATCCAGTAGTTGGCGTAAACCACACTCAGGCACAGGATTATTGTAAATGGCGTACTGACCGTGTCAACGAAATGATTTTGGTTAACGAAGGAATTCTTGAATTTGATGTTAACCAACAAAACGAAAACGTATTTGATACAGAAGCATACTTGTATGGACAATATGAAGGTATCCAGGGTAAGAGACCAATGGAAGACCTTAATCCAAATAACGAAAGCCGTCGTGTAAGATGGGATGATGGTTTACTTTTACCAAAATATCGCCTCCCAACCGAAGCTGAGTGGGAATATGCTGCCCTAGGTTTAATCGGTAACTCATATGACGAAAGAATGACAAACCGTCGTATTTATCCTTGGGATGGTCACATTTTACGTAATGCTGACAAGAAAGAACGCGGTAAGATGATGGCTAACTTCGTTAGAGGAACTGGTGATATGATGGGTATGGCTGGTGACTTAAATGACGCTGGTGACATTACCGTTGATGTTCATTCATATTATCCTAACGATTACGGATTGTACTGTATGGCAGGTAATGTTAACGAATGGGTAGCTGACGTTTATCGTCCATTATCATTCGAAGACATGGATGAATTCAGCCCATATCGTGGTAATATTTTCCAACAAAAAGTATTAGACGAAGAAGGTTTCATTGTTGAAAAAGACAGTCTGGGACATATCCGCTACAGAAACGAAACGGATAAAGACATAATGAACCGTAAAAATTATCGTACTGCTGATAACCGCAATTACGATGATGGAGATGCTGTAACAAACATCACTGAAGGTTCATCTTGGGTTGATTCACAATCAGGTACAGGTAATATGTACTCAGGAGCACCAAACAGTAGCCTAGGTAGCTTGGTAAGCGACCGTTCAAGAGTTTACAAAGGTGGAGGTTGGAGAGACCGTGCCTACTGGTTAAGCCCTGGTGCCCGTCGTTATCTGGACGAACGTGAAAGTCGTGATGACTTAGGTTTCCGTTGTGCTATGACTCGTGTAGGTAGTCCGGTAAAAGGAAAACAATAATAAAGAACCAGATAATTCCATAGATATAGGAGGTTGACTATTCAAGTCAGCCTCTTTTTTTTTATTTTCGCTATCGTTAAATTAACTTTTGAGATAATGGCAGAATTAGCAGATATCTATAAGGCATTTTGTGAATCTTCAGAGCTTTCAACAGACAGTCGAAACTGTTCCAATGGAGCTATGTTTGTAGCCTTAAAAGGCGAAAATTTTGACGGCAATAAATATGTTGAAGAAGTTTTATCGAATGGTGCCCGATATGCTATTGCCAGCGATGAAAAACTAAGACATTTACAAAACGTATTTATAGTTGATAATACACTTGAAACACTTCAAAAACTAGCACAACATCACAGAAGAAAACTAAAATTTCCTATTATCTCAATTACAGGAACCAACGGAAAAACAACATCTAAAGAACTTATAAATGCAGTTCTTTCTGAAAAATACCAGTGTAAAGCAACTGCAGGCAATTTTAACAACCACATTGGCGTTCCTTTGACCTTATTATCTTTTAAAGATGATTTAGAAATAGGAATTGTTGAAATGGGTGCCAACCATATTGGAGAAATAGAATTGCTTTGCAGCATAGCAGAGCCGGATTATTGTTTAATCACTAATGTAGGAAAAGCTCATCTGGAAGGTTTCGGATCATTTGAAGGGGTAAAAAAGGCTAAAGGAGAAATGTATCATTATGCTTTTCAGAACAACAAACCAATATTTATCAATAAGAACAATCCCCATCTTCAGGAGATGGCGTTCTTAAACTCTAAAAGAATTGAATATGGTGATAACACTGAATTTGAGGCCCGCATTACAGAGTTAACACCTTTTGTGAACATTGAATGGTCCGACAAAAAGCTCAATAAGGAATTTCAAACCCAAACTAACCTGATAGGATCATATAATCTGGAAAATATTAACGCTGCTATTGTCATTGGAAGATATTTTGATGTTGATCCAACTTCAATCAATGAAGCCTTAAATAAATACAAACCAACAAACAATCGCTCCCAGTTTATAAAGACTGATAAAAACAGAATTATCATGGATGCATACAATGCCAATCCTTCAAGTATGGCTGTTGCATTGGATAATTTTGAGCGGATAAAAGAAAAGAATAAACTTGTTATTCTGGGTGGTATGAAGGAGTTAGGTTCAGATTCTGTTGAAGAGCACAAGAAGCTGATTAACATTCTGAATAATTGCAATTTCGACTCTATAATTCTCATTGGGGATGAATTTAAGAACTTAAATTTCAGCTATAACCATTTCTCAACAAATAAACAATGCATTGATTATCTAAAGCAGAATCAACCAGATCAATCATACATTTTAATCAAAGGTTCGAGAAGTAATAAATTGGAAGAAATTCTACCTTTTTTATAATCTAAAATGCTTTAGCTGACTAAAACGAGTTATCTTCTTAAAGTAAAATGCCCAAATAATACTTTGAGGATAGGTTTCTATATGTTTCAACTTCACTCTGAGAGACTTCTGCTCCCGACGTTTTTTTAAGGCTGATGGTATTCTGCTGTAAAAATCCATGTGAGCATTAAAAACGGCCATAAAAAATTTCCATTCGCCTTTTACACCAAAATGAACAGCCGCCACTCCATCTAAAATCATTCTAATAAAAAGTATGGGTAATAAGCTTTTCGAACTAAGATTCTTAAACATCATTACCAGATTATTTCTGAAGTTTAGGTAGGTTTTACGTGGATGCTGCTGATCCAGAGTTGCTCCGCCAACATGTAAGACTTCTGATCCTGGAAAAACTTTAATATCGTACCCCATATTTTTTAACCGCCAACACAAATCAATCTCTTCCATATGTGCAAAAAATGACTCATCTAAACCACCGGCAAAACGATATAAATCGGCTCTTATCATTAGTGCAGCACCTGTTGCCCAAAAAACTGATATTGAATCGTTATACTGCCCCTTGTCTTCCTCAATTTCATTCAAAATCCGACCGCGACAAAAAGGATAGCCAAATTTATCAATGTAGCCTCCCGAAGCACCTGCATATTCAAACTTATCAGGATCATTAAAGGCTCGTATTTTTGGCATACAGGCAGCTAATTCACTATCCTTATCCATTGCATCAATTAATGGATCAAGCCATTGGGGTTCTGGAGAAACATCACTGTTCAAAAGAATATAATAATCAGTATCAATTTGCTCCAATGCCTTATTGTATCCACCTGCAAATCCATAATTACGGTCTAAAGAAACAACACGAACACTTGGATGATTATTTTTAAGATAGCTAAGACTATCATCAGAAGAAGCATTATCTGCCACAATAATTTCAACATCCTGACGATCAGAATTTTTAATAACTACTGGCAGAAATTTCTCCAACAAGGATTTTCCGTTCCAGTTTAAAATTACGACAGCAGTTTTTGACATTCGTTAGCTAACAGTTAATTCGTAAATATTCTTTCTTCTGAATACTTCCAACGGCGATGTGACCATAACCAATATTCAGGCTTATCAATGATAACTTTTTCTAAATACCTAATGTACTTTTCGGTAATTTCATAAGGTTGAGTCTCTTCTGGATTTTCAACTAAAGGAATAATATCAACCTCATAATAACCCCTTTTTACTTTCCTCATATCAAAGAACACAACCGGTGACTTTGTTATTTTTGCTATCTTCTCAGGTCCGGTCAATACGGCTGTATTCTGATTCAGAAACCTGGTCCAATATTGAATTTCAGGTTCACCCGGACTTTGATCGGCAATTAAACCAAGAACAAAACGTTCATTTTTCTGCTTTAACTTAATAACCTCTTTTAATGTAGCTTTCATTGTAAAATTACGATTCCCCCACCGTTCTCTTAACTTTAACATGTAAGCATTAAAGGGTTTATTTTTTAACGGTCTGTAAACATCACAACCTAAGGCTTTGCAATGAAGATTTACACTTGGAATCCATTCCCAATTATTATAATGTGCCAAAACCGCGATTACATCCTTTCCCTCATCATATGCCTTATCCAACAATTCAATATTATTGAATTTCACTCTTTGCTTCATTTCAATATCTGATATTGTCTGAAGCTTTGTTGTCTCCATAAACGTATCGCAGAAATGACGATAAAACCGGTTTCGAATATGCTTTATCTCTTTTGCTGACTTTTCAGGAAAAGAAAATTTCAGATTTTCATCAATAACAGAACGACGATATCCTATCAACCGAATTAATAGATAATAAAAATCAGAGAAAACATAGAGAACACGCAAAGGCAATAAACAACCTAACCATAGTATTCCTATAGCAATATTAGTAAAAAAAGACTGCATTTAATATACCATCAACTTATTCACCACCTCACTTAATTCATCGTGAGTGGCTACATTACTGGCAACAATCTCTCTTCCGAAAATATAGTTATCACCTTTTGTAAAATCACAGACTCTTCCTCCAGCCTGTTCAACAATAAAGGCTCCTGCAGCAACATCCCACGGTTTTAAATCATATTCGTAGAATGAATCAAACCTGCCACAAGCCACATACACCAAATCGGTGGCTGCCGAACCGAGACGTCGTAATCCATGGGAGTTTTTCATAAAATAATCCATAGACTTTATAAAACCCTCCATCAGAGTAAAATTAGAATATGGAAAGCCGGTGGCTATTAAACTATCGGCAACAGTGGCTGCTTTTGAGACCTCAATTGTCTGATCATTCAGGTAGGCCTCTCCTCCTTTCCATGAATAAAAACATTCGTCAAGGCCCACCTCGTAAACAACCCCAACTACTATTTTATCTTCTTCCATCAAAGCAATACTGATCGCATAAGGAGATAAACCATGAATAAAATTAGTTGTCCCGTCAATAGGATCAATGATCCAGTTGAAACGATCTCCACGCACATCTTCCGTTCCTTCTTCGGCTATAAAACCTGCTTCCGGCAAAAGCTTCTTTAAGCCTTCCACAATTCTTTTTTCTGATGCTTTATCGATATGTGTAACAAAATCGTTACTTCCTTTAGTCTCAATATCTAATTTTGCACTCTGTCTTTCTTCCTTGATGAACAAACCAGTTGATCGTGCTATTTCACAAACTGATTCACACATAGCTTTGTAATTCATATATTATAATTTATGCAACTCAACACTCATTGCCATATCATCAAATGCCAGATGTTTTAATCTGACTTTAACTATTTGATTGACCAAAGTTGAATCGTATTTAATTTCTGATTTTAAATAATTCGGTGTATAACCTGTCATGTATCCTTCATGCTCTGCTTTTTCGAATAAAACTTCAGTTTGATATCCAATGTGCTTTTTATAAAACGAAAGTGTTTTTTGGTCAGATAAGTCATGAAGCTTTTTACTGCGTTCTTTGCGAACACTTACAGGTACCACATCTTCAATTTTAAGTGCCTGCGTATTTGGCCTTTCAGAATAGGTAAAAACATGTAATTGAGAGATATCTAAACCATCCAGAAACTTATAAGTTATTTCAAAGTCTTCATCCGACTCACCTCTCACCCCGGTTATCACATCCACTCCAATAAAAGCATGCGGCATTACCGATTTTACTTTCTCAACTTTCTCTTTAAAAAGCTGCGTATTATACTTACGTTTCATCAATTGTAATATTTTATCACAACCCGATTGAAGCGGAATATGAAAATGAGGCATGAAACGTTTTGATTGAGCCACATACTCTATAATTTCATCCGTTAACAAGTTTGGTTCAATGGAAGAGATACGATATCGTTCAATGCCTTCCACTTCATCCAATGCCTTCACTAAATCGAAAAAAGTCTCATCAGTCCCTTTTCCAAAATCACCAATATTTACGCCAGTCAGGATAATTTCCTTTGCCCCTGATTCAGCTGCTTTCCTTGCCTGATCAACAGTATGAGATACCGTATCACTACGACTTCGCCCCCGCGCTAATGGAATGGTACAATACGAACAAAAATAATCGCATCCATCCTGCACTTTTAAGAAACAACGGGTACGATCTCCAAAGGAGAAAGAAGGTTGAAACTTTTTGTTCTCACCTATATTACCGGCATGTACTTCGGTTGTATTGTGCTTTTTGCCATCCTGCAGATATTGAAGAATATCAAATTTCTCATCTGATCCTAAAACCAGATCCACTCCTTCAATATGAGCAACATCATCGGGTTTAAGTTGAGCGAAACACCCCGTAACCACAATAAATGCCTCTGGATTTTGCTTGATGGCTTTACGTATAACCTGCTTACATTTTTTATCAGCCAATTCGGTTACCGAACAGGTATTAAAAACATACACATCGGCTTTATCGCTAAATGAAACCTTCGAAAAGCCAGCTTCCATCATCGTTGCTGCAACGGTTGATGTTTCGCTGAAGTTTAATTTACAACCGAATGTGTGAAATGCTACTTTTCTGTTTTTAAAAACCGATTGGTCAATCATCTGCCTAACTTTAGTCGGCAAAATTATGAAAAAGTAAGCGATTAAGAGGCTTTAAATATAAAAACCCGCCCTTAAGAAATGTTAAGGACAGGTTCTACTCATCTAATATATTTCAATTTATAACAAATTCGAAGCTAATTCAGCCAGATAACTTCTTTCTCCTTTAATCAGGTTAATGTGAGCAAACAGTTCCTGACCTCGCATTTTGTCTGTCATGTAAGCCAATCCATTTGACTGCATATCCAGATAAGGCGAGTCAATTTGTTGTACATCACCGGTAAAAACAAGCTTTGTTCCTTCTCCAGCACGTGTTATAATTGTTTTCACTTCATGAGGAGTAAGATTCTGAGCTTCATCAATAATAAAAAAAGCATCCGAAAGACTACGGCCTCTGATATAAGCCAATGGTGTGATAACCAGCTGTTCATTTTTCACCATTTCATCAACCCGATTCACCTCTTTACTAGTTGGTTTAAAACGGCTTTTTATTACACCTAAATTATCAAACAACGGCTGCATATATGGTCCAATCTTTTCATTGACATCACCCGGAAGAAATCCTAAATCGCGATTGGCCAATGGTACAATGGGGCGTGCCAGCAATATCTGATTATACATCTGAAACTGTTGCAAGGCTGCTGCCAGAGCCAAAAGTGTTTTACCAGTCCCGGCTTTTCCGGTTAGCGAGACCAGTTTAATATCTGGATTAAGAAGGGCATCCAACGAAAAAGTCTGTTCGGCATTACGAGGTTCAATTCCATAAGCAGTATGCTTTTCAACACGTTTAATTAAACCGGATACTTTATCATGGAAAGCCAATACACTCTGATTACCATTTCGTAATACAAAATACTGATTTGGCGGTAGATCTTCATCAGCAGGAAACTGACTCTCAGGAATACCCGGATGTGTATATAACGCCTCAATCAATTTTTTATCAAAGTCTTCATGAATCTCAACTCCATTATTAAGAATATCGATATCCTTAACTTTATCATTTTCGTAATCTTCAGACTTTAACCCAAGAGATTTCGCTTTCAATCGAAGATTTATATCCTTGGTAATCAATATCGATTGTCGACGAGGAAATTTTTGCTTAACATGCAATGCGATGGCTAGAATCCTGTGATCAGCAGTGTGTTCACTAAACGAATCCTTCATCTCTTCGGGTAATGGTTTACCTGTGGCCACAAACAGTTTTCCTAAACCTTTACCAAGTGAAACGCCGTCTTGAAAAAGCTTCTCACCTGCAATTTTATCCATCTCGCGGGCAAATTCACGTGCCTGAAAATTAATTAAATCATTACCTTTCTTAAACTTATCCAACTCTTCCAGAACAACTATTGGAATGATTATATCATTTTCCTCCAAGTTGTATATACATTTGTGGTCGTGAAGAAGAACATTAGTGTCGAGAATAAATATTTTTTTAGCCATATATAAAGGGTTTGTGTTGCTATTAAAGATAAGGAAATTTCGACGTGATGTACATTTGGCAATTATTAATTTTGATAAAAGATGAAGAGTTATAAAGAGACATTGGACTATTTATTCAGCCAACTTCCGATGTATCAGCGAGTAGGTAAAGCAGCATATAAAGCTGACCTTTATACCACTTTAGAATTAGATAAATATTTTAATCGTCCCCATACTAATTTTAAAACCATTCACGTTGCAGGAACAAATGGTAAAGGTTCTGTTTCGCACTGTCTGGCATCTATCTTACAACAAGCTGGTTACAAAACAGGTTTATATACTTCACCTCATCTGATTGATTTCAGAGAGCGCATTAAAGTGAATGGTGAGATGATTTCGGAACAGTCAGTTATTGACTTTGTTGAAAATCACCAGGAAATTATTGACAAACTGCAACCTTCATTTTTTGAGATGACCGTTGCCATGGCTTTTGAGTATTTCAAGGCACAAAAGGTTGATATTGCTGTAATAGAAGTTGGTATGGGTGGAAGATTGGACTCAACAAATATTATATCTCCAGAAGTTTCGGTAATTACAAATATAGGATTGGATCATACAGCCTTTTTAGGTGATACATTACCTAAGGTAGCTATTGAAAAAGCGGGGATTATTAAAGAAGGGATTCCTGTAATAATAGGGCAGACACAGGAAGAAACCACTCCTGTTTTTATCGAAATGGCAAAATCAAAAAATGCTCCGATTACATTTGCAGATCAACAAATGAGTGCTCCCTATTCAACCAATAGTATTGACGAAAAACAAATATTTCAGATTTCATCGCATAATAAGGTAAAATACCCTAACCTTAAACTTGATCTGCTAGGTAATTACCAACGTAAAAATATAATTACCGTTCTTTGTACTATTGAATCTCTTCAACAAAATGGTTTTAACATCTCAATTGAAGACCTTTACAAAGGACTTGAACAAGTTGTAGTTAACACAGGTTTAAATGGGCGCTGGCAAACCATTGATTATAATCCAAGGGTTATTTGCGACACGGGGCACAATGCGGAAGGCATTGAGTTAATCGTACAACAAATAGAAAATACGGCCTATAAAAAATTGCATTTTATTATTGGAATGGTAGATGATAAGGATCATTCAAAGGTTTTATCACTATTACCCAAAGATGCAATTTATTATTTCACCCGAGCTGCTATCCCAAGAAGTATGATCCCTTCTAAACTTCAATCAATGGCCATAGAACACCAGCTTAAAGGCAATTGTTACGATACTCCGCATGAAGCTTTAGATAATGCAAAAAAATTAGCAGATCCTAATGATTTGATATTCATCGGAGGAAGCACTTTCATTGTCGCTGATATATTACAAAAACTCAAATAATATTTGGAGGTGACAAAAAAGAGATATATTTTTGCATCGCTTTTCTAGAGAGATCTATGAAAAGGGCGATTAGCTCAGTTGGTTTAGAGCACTTGGTTTACACCCAAGGGGTCGGGGGTTCGACTCCCTCATCGCCCACTCATCAATCAAAAGCGAT